>NCHJ01000020.1:0-646 GCA_002256765.1 Bacteroidetes bacterium 24-39-8 | reverse complement strand
ATCCAACCAGTTATTCTTCTGGGTACAATTTGACTATGCAATTTGATTCTAGAAAATTTACCAATAATCCATTGGGTGGTATGTTTGTTTCTGCAAGTTTTAGAACCAATCCTTCTTTTTTAAATAAGACTGGTAGTTGGAATCAATGGATTTTTGACGCAAGAAAATATTATTCTTTTTCAAAAACCATGCAAAATGTGTTGGCATTTTGGGCCTATCATTGGCGTGTTAGTGGAGAATATATTCCCTATTTAGATTTGCCCAGTACGGCATGGGATCCTTATGCTAGAACCTCAAGGGGATTTTATCAAGGACGATATAGAAGCGACAAACATTGGTATTTTGAAGGGGAATATAGGCGTGATATTACTCAAAATGGGTTGTTGGGTTTTGTTTTGTTTGCCAATATTTCTTCTTTTTCAGATTTTAAAACCAGCAATTTTGTTAGATGGAATCTAGCTGCTGGGGGAGGGATTCGCTTAAAATTGAATAAATTTTCTAGAACGAATATCGTCCTAGACTATGCTTTTAGCAAGGGATATCAGACTTATTATCTCAATATTGGTGAAACTTTCTAAATCCTTAGGCAATTCTCTATTGCCAGTCCTACTGATTAAATGCCATTCCTAACAAATCCAACTTTTTT
>NCHJ01000019.1 GCA_002256765.1 Bacteroidetes bacterium 24-39-8 | reverse complement strand
AAGAAAGAGTAGGATAAATATTTTTAAAGTATCAAAGACAAAGAAATTTAAAGCCTGCCCCAAATGAGTAGTTGCTGAAATATTCAAAATAGAATATACCAACCAGTCTGAAAAGTATTGAAGCCAATTAAACATGGCAACAACTTGTTGCAACAGAATTTAATAAAACATTTGTAGTATCTCCGATTGTAGGGAAGCCCTTTTGTGCCCATCTAACCATTCCGTGTTTCATATTGACCACTTTTGTTGGGTCATAACCATGATTGATGAGAAAGCTTGTTGCCAGTAAACTCTTCCCACCTGCCCTGCAAGCAATCACCATTTCTTGATCTAATGGTAATTCAAGATATCGGTCTTCCAATTCAGTAAGAGGAATCTGAATTAAGTTGGGTACATCAAATGCTAATTCAGCCACTTCAGATTTTTCTCTAACATCTACCAAAATAGCGCCTCTTTTAATCCATACCCTTGTAGTGGTTGGACAAATTTCTACCATATTTGACTGCTTCAATTCCATGACTGTTTATTTTGAGATGAGTTCTTTAATTTCTTTTACATCAGCAATTCTGCCCTTGATTTTTGCAACCCCATTAATCATTAAGACTGGTGTTGTAAGAACATTGTATTGCATCATTTCTTCTAAATCTTCAATTTTAGTAAGTGTTGCTTCAATACCTGTTTCAGCTAAAGCAGTAATCACGTTTTGATAAGTGGTTGTACATTTTACACATCCCGGTCCAAGCACTTTAATATCTAATTTCATACAGTATTCTTTTCTTACACTTTTAAAACAAGTTCTCAATAAGATTTCTAAGTAAAACTACCATTAATAAGCATTCTTTTAGGTGACATTGGTCACCTTTGGCTAGAAAATAAAAATGCTACTTCTTGTAGCATTTTTATTACAATTAGGTATTGAATTCAAGCTTATAAAAGGAATTTATTTTTACCAGACACCAATGGAATCCGTTTCTCATTCCATAGAAGGTAACCACTAGTATTAGTAGGTAATTCAATAGCTATTTCCCATTTGCCATTTTGTAATTGGTAGCTGGCGCTAACAGTTCCTGATGGATGTGGCATACTTCCACTGATTTTGGTTTCTTTACCCAAATGCGGAATAATTTTTATCTTTTTAAAACCGGGTGCATCACTATCAATGCCAAGTACGGTTCTAAAGAATTCAATATTGGGACTAGATCCCCATGCGTGACAATCAGAACGGGCATTGTTAATATCAGAGATCTCTGCCCAGGTAGTCAAGCCCTGTTGTATATTTTCTTTCCAGATGCCCAACCAGTCTAGATATCCATTGCCATAGCCAGCAACTACCAAAGCTTGGTAGACATAGTATTTAAAAAAGATAGTGGCTTCCGTTAAGCTTTGATCCTGCATTAATTTTTCTCCCAATTGTTTTGCTTGAGCACCTTTTACCGTTCCAGTAAGAATGGCCAAAGTGTTGGCGTGTTGAGAGTAGAGATCCTGTTCTGCCCTATCTGCAAATAATTGTTTGGTTGGGTTCCAATATTTTTTCCAGATGGAAGCTTGTAAATCCTTGATGGCTTCTTGGTATTTGGTTGCATATGCAGGCATACCAATAGCCTGTTCCATAGAAGCGGCCTGTTGCAATGTATAGAGGAATAAAAAGTCTACTACTGAAGAAGAACCGTCTTGACCAATAGGGGCTCTTCCACCATCCCATCCCTTGGTGGTACACCAGTCTGTAAAATTCCAATATGGCAATTCTTTTAAGCGTTTGTCAGCTTGTTGGTACTTACTATAATATTCCAGAATGCCCCTTGTTCCAACTAGTTTTTCTTGTACAAACTTTTCATCCTTTCCATAGATCCAATAGTCCCTGAGCATGGCAATATACCAGAGCGAGAAAGTAGGTATCAATTGTGGCGTATGTGATGGATGCCTACTATACGTGAGCCCTTCTGAGATTCTAGAATTATCCATCTGTGAAAGTGCATTGCGCACCAGTCTATCATCACCAGTATTGTACAAAGTGATCATGGCCTGAATGCGTGCATCTCCAATATATTGTAACTGCTCATAATAGGGACAATCCATATAAGTTTCCCAAGCGCAGAGTCTGGCCGTGCGCCAACCAATATCTAAGATCTGATCAAATAGCGGATTGTTTGATGCAAATTCTGTTTTGCGTTCAAAAGGATAACCCGTAAAATAACTATAGATATCCTTGATTTCTAAAGGAGAATCTTTGGTGCTGATAGTGAGTTGTACATATCTAAAAGTTCTGAATTGTAAAGAACTAAATACCTGTGCTTCTGTACCATCAGAAATTAATCGGTCTTCTCTGCCAATAAAATTTTTTCCATCAACCTCATTTCTATTACCCTTTTGCGGGAATTGGGTAAACAAAGCTTCTGCATAATCCAATTTAATGGAAGCGGATTTTCCTTTGGCAAATTCTAAGACAGGATAGGCATTGGTTAAAAATCCTTGGTCCAATAAAATACTGATAGTGCTATTAGCTGGAATGATAATGGTTGATTTATTGGCCGGAAAATTAGCTGCCAATTTCAAGCCACCATCTTTGCGAACTGCTGTAAAACGTTGGGCTGTATATGCCATTTCAGGAAGGGTGCTAGGGGTAAGTGCCCAACCAACCGGCATATCTAATTTGTAAATATTTTTTGGAATAGCATTCCCAATTTTCACAGCATGTTTCCACTGTGTGCTATCAAATAAACTGTTTTCCCAACCCTTTACTTGCTTACTAAAATCAATCAATTCACCTGGTCCAGCTACATAATAAGCGCGAATTTTAACGGGAATAGGACTATAAGAACTGTCTTGTCTACACCACCAACTATTATTGGTATTGATCAAAGATGCTTCTGCTCCCTGTCCCTGCAATAAAAATCCAGTGCGATAACTAATCTGGGCTTCTGGGGTATAAGCACCCTCGTTCCAAACTTTGGCAGCAATCAAATTTTTACCTTTTTTCAAATAAGGGGCCAGATCAAGTGTAGCATAATTCCAGTGTTGGATATCGCTACGCGCTGGTCCAAGAGAAACAAGCTGCCCATTCACATAGAGTTTGTATCTATTGTCTCCTGTAACATGTACCATGAATTTCTTTACTGGATCTTGGAGAATAAATTCTTTTCTAAATAGATAAACCCCATACCCATCTGCGGCACCTGGTAAACCAATCCAATTGGCTGGCCACTGTTTGTGTTCTAAATCTAGTTCTTGGGCCTTGCTTACAAAAGGCATCGCGCAGCAAAATAGCAGCATGGCTGCAAAAGGTTTTGTCCAGTATTTCTTTTGCATTATTTGGAAGTTTTAGCGGCTTGCTTGATTTGAAATTGATAGATACCAGAACCCAATTCTAAACTAACAGTACCATCTGTATTTTTTACAGCTTTATAGCTTGCATCTAATGACGCACCATTTTCTTTAATATCATCCAAAGTGGCGGCTGGCAAAATCACTGTTGTTCTAGTATTACTTGGAATGGTAGCATTCCATTCAATTATTCCATTATTGATTTTCCAACCAGAAGACAGTTTGCCATAATAGGTTTCTAAACTGGCCGATGCATGCGTAAGACCCTTGCCCAAATGTGGTTGAATCTTACTATGTTGATAACCAACTCCATCTTCATAAGTATCCAAACCTACAACTGATCTATACATCCAGTCTCCAATAGCACCATAAGCATAGTGATTAAAACTATTCATAGATGCTGGTTCAAAACTGCTATCGGTTCTAATTCCATTCCATCTTTCCCAAATAGTAGTTGCGCCCATTTTCACAGGGTATAACCATGAGGGATATGATTCTTGTAATAACAATTGATAAGCCGTTGCTGTATGACCAAAGCGAGTTAGCACTTCACATAGATAAGGCGTTCCTAAAAATCCAGTAGTTAAATGATTGCCATAACTTTTTATATTCTCTACCAATTTGTTGGCTGCTTGTGTGCGCAGGTTTTCTGGTAACATATCAAAATTCAAAGCCAATACATAAGCAGTTTGAGTTGAAGAAACCAATCGGCCATTGGGTGTTACGTATTCTCTTAAAAATGCAGCTTTTACATCTGCCAAGAGTTTCTCGTAAGCGGCTAAGTCTTCTGTCTTGCCCAATACTTTTGCCGTATTGATTAGCAGTTGGGTAGTATGCGCATAAAAACACTGGGCAATCAAATATTTATCGGTTACGGCTGAGCGTCCATCATTGTCATCAAAGGGTCTATAGAATAACCAGTCTCCAAAATGAAAGCCCGTGTTCCACAAATTATTCTTGCTTTCTTTTTGCATATAACCCAACCAAGCTTTCATGCTGGGATATTGGTCTTCTAAAATGCGCTTATCTCCGTATGCCAGGTACATATCCCATGGAATAATGGTGGCCACATCGGCCCAGCCAGTAGCGCCTGCAGAACTGGCACCCAATACATTGGGTATGACAAAAGGCACGCTACCATTGGGTAATTGATCAGCAGCTACGTCTTTTAACCATTTGGCAAAAAAGCTATTCACGTTTCTATTAAATGATGCTGTTCTGGAAAAGGCTTGCGCATCACCTGTCCAACCCAGACGCTCATCACGTTGTGGGCAATCCGTTGGCACGTCTAAAAAGTTTCCGTTCTGACCCCACTGTATATTGTGTTGTAATTGGTTGATCAAAGCATGAGAAGATTCAAAATTTCCGGTGAGTGGTATATCTGAATACAAAGCCACTGCACTAATATCTGCCGCAGTTAATTTGCCTGGATAACCTTCTATTTTAGCATACCTAAAACCCTGCCAAGTAAAATGCGGTTCAAAAACTTCTTCTCCTGACCCTTTTAAAATATAATTGTTCTGACACTTGGCTGCACGCAAATTCTCTGTGTAAAAATTGCCGTATTTGTCCAGTACTTCTGCGTGTGATACGGTGATTTGATCACCTGCTTTTCCGCGAGCTTTAATTACCACCCATCCCACTAGGTTCTGCCCAAAATCAACTACCTGTTCACCCTTGGGTGTTGTAAAAATTTTCAAAGCAGAGAAAGTCTCTTGTTTTTTCACGGGTTCATTTTCAGTAGCAATAATTTCTTTAAAAGGAATATTGGCTAGCCTTACACCCTTCCAATCCTTGTCTGAATAAGCAGCCTTGGTCCAACCCATGGGTTCCTTTCTAGCATCGTAGGTTTCACCATGGTAGATCTCAGCGTATTGAATAGCTCCTGTATTAGATTTCCAATTAGGATTGGTACCAAAGATTTCTTTACTACCATCGGCATAGACAATATTGACTTGCATGAGCAAGGCCAATTCTTTGCCATAGATATTAAAATGATTACTCCAAGCTAGATTGCCACGGAACCATCCATTGCCAATGGTTACGCCAATGGCATTATCGCCCTTGGCCAACAAACTGGTTACATCATATGCTTGGTACTGCAATCTTTTATTGTAAGATGTCCAGCCTGGTGTTAAATAAGCATCGCCCATGCGCTGGCCATTAATACTTGCTTCATACATACCATGTACGGTAATATAGGCTGTGGCCGATTGTACGGCTTTTTTTAAATTGAAAGCTGTTCTAAATAATTGACTGGGTCTTTGTATAGAATCTTCCTGAAATCCTGCTTTGATCCACTGAGCTGTCCAATCAGAAATAGCTAATAACCCTGTTTGAAAACTAGCAGGATTACTCCAAGCCGATGGCGTTCCTGTTTGATCCCAACTGCGCACCTGCCAGCTATAACGGGTATTACTTTTAAGCGCTGGCCCAGAATAAACAACTTGCACTGTTTGATTGGAATTCACTTTTCCTGTATTCCAATTGGAACTTTTATCCTTGTCTGCACTGAGTTTAATCTCATAAGCAGTTTGAACAGTTCCGCGTTTGTCAGAAATCATTTTCCAACTAAACCTTGGCGCAGTAGTACCCAAGCCAATGGGATTGGGCTTGTTTTCTGTTAATAGGGAACCAGTTTGAACTTGGGCTTGAACGCAAAGCAAGCTTAGCTGCAGAGCAGCCAAAAGCAAAGAGAACTTTCTCATGTTGGCAGGGTGGTTTATTTTAAAGCAATCATTTACAATGCCATGGGTCATTGGGGTCTCCACTGAAACCACCCTTCACTTGCGAATCCTTCATCAAATCTTGATCAAAGCAAAAATTGAAATTATTAGACCTTGCTTTAATAATATCACAAATCACGGTTACACCCTTGCTATTACTTTCTGGTCCCTTAAAGCTAATGCGATTATTGGGTTGAACATTCTTGATCTCAAATTCCTTAGAATCTACCGTGTTCCTATTACTAGGATTAATATAAAACACTTTAATGGTCAAGGATTCAATGGGATACTCAGTTTTATTGACAATAGGAATATTCAAATTAATCACACTTCCATCTTCTGTAATAGTAAACTCCACGTCTTTATGTAAAGGTGGTATATAGATAAAGTCCTTCCAGTTTTTTCTATAGTTCAGATTTTTTTCTGTGCTACTTGCGTCTTTTGCCAATTCTATATTTGATGAAGTGCTAATAGTGGTTTTTTTCACATCATCTAGCTCAACAATCACTTCCTTAGCTGTGAAATAAGTGGTCTTAACATAAAAGCCAATTCCAAAGCTGATGGCAAGGATAACGGTAATCAGGGGATACCAATTGGTTTTCTTTTTTTGTTTTTGACGCATTTGCTAAAGTTATCGTAGTTTTTCTAATTTTAAAACTCAAAATAACAATATGATAGCAGTAAAATCTTACGCAGCTTTAGACAAAGCCTCCCCTCTTGCTCCTTTAGACATTAGCAGAAGGGCCGTGGGCGATAATGACGTTTTAGTAGATATTATGTACTGTGGCGTTTGTCACTCAGACATTCATATGGCTCGTAGCGAATGGGGCCCATCTATTTATCCTATTGTACCAGGTCACGAAATTGTGGGTAGGGTATCTCAAGTAGGAGCAAGTGTTACCAAATTTAAAGTGGGAGACCTTGCTGGGGTGGGTGTTTTTGTAGATTCTTGCAGAAAATGTTCTTGTTGCAAAGATGACTTAGAGCAATACTGCGATGAAGGCATGACTGGAACCTATAATGGCTATGAGCGCGATGGAAAAACCCCCACTTATGGAGGGTATTCCAATAAGATTGTGGTTGACCAGCACTATACCTTGCACGTAGGTAATTTTAAAGCAGAACAATTGGCCGCAGTAGCACCCTTGCTTTGCGCAGGTATTACCACTTGGTCACCTCTGCGTTATGCAGGCGTGGGCAAGGGTCATAAAGTAGCCGTTTTGGGTTTAGGCGGTCTGGGTCATATGGGCGTAAAATTTGCCGCCAGTTTTGGTGCGGAAGTAACCATGATCAGCACCAGCCCATCCAAAGAGGCCGATGCAAAAGCCTTAGGCGCTACCCATTTCTTATTGTCTACTGACAAAGAAGCCATGGCCAAAGCCGCTAATAGTTTTGACTTTATCCTCAATACTGTTGCAGCACCCCATGACGTGAATATGTATTTAAACCTGTTAGGCGTCAATGGTAAAATGTTGGTAGTAGGGCTACCTCCTGAGGATAGTAAAGTATCAGCTTTTCAATTAGTAGGCAAACGCCGCGGCATTATTGGTTCCATGATTGGGGGCATTAAAGAAACCCAAGAAATGCTAGACTACTGCGCCGAGCACAATATTGTATCTGATATTGAAATGGTAGATATGAAAGACATTAATGCAGCCTATGAGCGCGTCATCAAAAGCGATGTGAAATATAGGTTTGTGATTGATCTAGCTACTTTGTAAGTGAAGAGATAAGAGTGAAGAGTGAAGAGTGAAGAGAGGAGGAAGAAAGTGAAGAGAGGGGGAAGAAGAAGTGAAGAGATAAGAGTGAAGAGAGGAGGAAGAAAGTGAAGAGATAAGAGTGAAGAGTGAAGAGAGGAAGAAAGTGAAGAGATAAGAGTGAAGAGTGAAGAGAGGAGGAAGAAGAAGTGAAGAGATAAGAGATAAGAGTGAAGAGTGTAGAGAGGAAAATGAGGAGCATGTAAGATGGAATATTCTTCTATAAATAAAAAGTCCCGATTCATTGAATCGGGACTTTTTGTATAATTATATCTAAAGATTAATCTTCTTTTGGTGCAACTTGAACATGATCCGCAGGAGTCACATTCATCATAGTTACCCTTGTTTAGGATTTCACGGATACCGGCATCAGCTAGTAATACATCGGCCAAGTCTTTGGCTAGAGGAATCCCGCTCAATACATTTACGGTTCTTCCACTGTTTAGTTCAATTAGAAACTTATAACCTGCTTTACGTCCGCTACCGGCACGTTCAAAATCAATACGGTTCAGGTCTAAGGTTTGGTTACCACTAGCAGAACGCTTCAACAAAATTTTGATAATCGGCAGGTATTTGCTCCAAATCTGGGTGTACATAATCGAATAATGGTTTTGTAGATAAAATGCAGTCCCAATTTGGGTGGGCCAGTAAATAATATTGCAAAGGTGCGCTATTTATGGCCGAAAAACGAATTTCCTTTAAATATCTTCGCTGCATCATGACAGGAATAGACAGCGTTCAATTGAATCAAGTAATAGTTCACAAAGTGGGAAATCCAAGCAGGGGTGAGGCTTTGGGCCTTTCTGCCAACCCCTTGACCCTCAATGATTCCATAGTACAGGGTTTGCTCACCAAGTACTTTTTGGGAGCATTTAATGAGCAGGAACAGTACCATTTTACCCATATTAGCTCTTTGGATCTAAATGAGGTCTACCAATATGTGACAAGCCTTTTTGAAGATTCCAAACTATTTTCCAAGCAATCCGCCCTCTTGGCGCAGTTTCTTTATAGTAAGAGCACCCATAGCAAAGTGAAGGAAGGAGAAATGTATTTGGCCCATTTTAGCAATGTTCCTTTTGGAACTGAATATGTAGACGCCATTGGCATTTTCAAGAGTGAAACCAAGGAAACCTTTTTAAAAGTCTTTCCCCATGGGCAGAGTTGGGAAGTGATTGCGGAAGACGGGGTGAATATTAATAAACTAGACAAGGGTTGTTTGATTTTTAGAAAAAACCAGTCTGAGGGATATGTGGTTTGTGTGGTAGACAATACCAACAAACAACAAGACGCCCAGTATTGGATCAAAGACTTTTTGCAAGTAGCCCCTAGTGCCAATAGTTATTATCATACCGATGCCGCCATGGGTATGTGTAAACTCTTTATCAGCAATGAGCTCCAGGAAAAATTTGAAGTAAACAAATCAGACCAGATAGACTTACTCAATAGGAGCATGGACTATTTTAAAAACAAAGAGTCATTTAAAATGGAGGAGTTTGCAGAAGAGGTGTTGCACCATCCAGAAATGATTGAAACTTTTACCCAGTATAAGCAGACCTATGAAATAGCGCGTCAGGTAAATATTGATGACGAGTTTGATATTCACTTAAAAGCCGTGAAAAAACAGGAACGCGTGTTCAAGAGTATTTTAAAACTTGACAAGAACTTTCATGTCTATATCCACGGCCGCAAAGACTTGATAGAAAAGGGTTTTGACGAGTTTAGCGGCAAGCATTTTTACAAACTTTATTTTGACGAAGAGTCTTAACAGCTGGCGCGATGGTCTTTGATTAAAGCGCCGCCATTTCTTTCACATAATCGTACTGCTCATCTTCATGCATGCCATCAATGGCTTTGTTTACTTTTTTTAACTGCATTAGGTAAAGGTTATTGAGCACCGGATACTTGTGATAAGCAATGCCAGAAGCTTTCATTTTTTGGCAGAAATGCAGGAGTACTTGGGCCTCGCCCTGTTTGCTGGCCATATACTTGATATGCTTTCCGGCAATGCGTAAAATCTTGCGTAAGCTTTTCTTGGTTAGGTAAATATTGGCCTTGGGTAATTCTAAAAACCCTTCGTTAATTTCTTCCTTCACTTCTGCTATATAGCTTTCTTGATCATGAGATTCAAACAACAAATACGTGAGCAATTCCTTGTTCTCTTTTTTAAACTTGGCCAATTGCAAACAGAGTTCTCTGAGTTTGACTAGATTGGTTGCCTGTAATTCTGCTTTAATCTCCTGTATACTGGCCGCTTTCATGATGCAATAAAATTAAAACATCTGACACTGAACCCTCCAAAAGGAATGCCCTTTATTTTTATTAGTTTTAAGTTTCAATTGTCTTTGTTCAAATTCAACCACTACAAATGCAAATAGCCGTTATAGGATTGGGAAAAATGGGGTTCAACCTTGGGTTAAACCTATTGTCAAAAGGTTATGAAGTCATTGCTTTTGACCAAGACAGCAATGCTGTTAAAAAAGCAGGAGACGCTGGAATGATTCCGGCCGCCAACTTAGAAGCATTGTGTAAGGGCTTTTCCGGAAAACAAATTATTTGGCTCATGGTACCTGCTGGTCCCATAGTAGACCAGGTCTTGGAAAGCCTAAACCCCCACTTGCAAAAAGGGGCCATCTTGATTGATGGTGGCAATTCCTTTTATAAAGACAGTATTCGTAGGCAGGAGGCCCTATCACAAATAGGGATTGATTATTTAGACTGTGGCACCAGTGGCGGTACCAGCGGTGCTTTGCAAGGAGCATGTACCATGATTGGGGGAGACCCAGCAGCCTATCAAGTGGTAAAACCCTTACTAGACGGCATTTCTGTTGAGGGAGGCTCTTTGTATACAGGCCCCTCAGGTAGCGGACATTTTGCCAAAATGATTCATAACGGTATTGAATACGGGATGATGCAATCCATAGCAGAAGGTTTTGAAGTATTACAGCGTTCTAATTACGAATATGATTTTGCCGCATTATCGCATTTATTCAACAATGGTTCAGTGATCAGGGGTTGGTTAATGGAGCTCACTGAAAATGCCTTTAAAAAAGACCCAGGTCTGGATGCTATTAAAGGTGTGATGCATAGTTCTGGAGAAGGTAAATGGACCCTGGATACGGCACTTGACCTTGGTGTACCCACACCAGTTATTGCGCTTTCCTTGATGATGCGTTATAGGTCTCAAATGGAAAATACTTTTTCTGGTAAGGTTGTAGCCGCACTCAGAAATGAATTTGGTGGTCACGCAGTGGTAAAAGCAAACGACTAATTCTGCCATGCAATATTTTGTAGGAATAGATATTGGCACAGGTTCTACCAAGGCAATAGCTTATGATAGTCTAGGTAAAGTTTTGGCCAAAGCCCAATTGGGCTACCCTACTATGCATGTTCAGCCCGATTTTTCAGAACAAGACCCTCATACCATTTTATTAGCAGTTATTCACTGTCTTAAAGAGCTAGAACAAACGGTAAAAGCAAAACCAGCCTTGATTAGCTTTAGTGCCGCCATGCATAGTTTAATATTGGTCAATCAACTGGGTAAGCCCTTGACCAATTCTATTATCTGGTCAGATAATAGAGCAGCACAAATTGCCGCGCAATATAGAAAAGACCCCAAGCTGATTCAATGGTACAAAGAGTCGGGAGTTCCTATGCACGCCATGCTCCCACTTTGCAAAATCAAATGGTTCAGAGAACAGCAAAAACAAGTTTTTGAATCCGCAGCCAAGTTTATAGGCATTAAAGAATATGTTTTATTCCATCTAACAGGTGCATGGGTAGTGGATCCTGCAGTTGCTGCTGCAACAGGATTGTTGGATATTCATACACTTGATTGGAAGGATGCTTCTTTGAATATGGCGGGAATATCGCGCCAGCAATTACCTGAGATTCAAGCGGCAAATTATTTACTCAAACCAATTGCTGGAAATCCATTTTCATTGAATCAGGAAACTTTTATTGCGGTTGGTTCTAGTGATGGTGCCATGGCCAATCTAGGTTCTGGGGCATTAGACGCCAATACCCTTGCTATTACTATTGGTACTAGTGCAGCGGTTAGAATTATCCAAGATCAAATGCATTTGGATGAGCAGATGCGCAGTTTTTCTTATCCTATTTCTACAGGTCAATACTTAATTGGCGGGGCTTCCAATAATGGTGCTCAATTATTGGAATGGATGCAAACAAAACTGTTTAAAAACCAAGGTCCAACCAAGACGTTTTTTGAACAAGCAGACACAATAACTATTGGGTCAGATGGGTTAACCATCTTGCCTTATCTCTCTGGTGAGCGTGCCCCCATTTGGAAGGAAGACGCAAAAGCGGTTTTTTTTGGTATGGGTTCACAACATGGTCAGGCTCATTTGGTGCGTGCAGCCATGGAAGCGGTTGTCTTCAATCTCTATGCCATTGCCCAATCATTACCCTTGAAGCATCAACCCAAAAAAATCATGGCCAGTGGTGGATTTATCCAGAACCAAGTTTGGTTGCAAATGCTAGCAGACCTGTTTCAATTACCAGTGGAATTAAATGCTGACGCTGACGCATCGGCAAGGGGTGCTATATTGTTGGGAATGGAAGCAGCTTTTCCACATATCCAATTCCCTGCTCAAACCAATCAGGTCTTGCAGCCCAATGCTTCGGTTGCCTATGAATACAAAAATGCTTTTCTTGGTTTTGAGCAATTGTCAAAAGCCTTGGTCCCCCACATGTAATCTAGTTTAATGTTTATCCTATTGAATTGGTGTACTAATTATTTTTCCCTTATTTTGCCGCTTAACGCAATTTTATGAAACGCATTTATACATATTGCCTCGCGATTATTTTAATGATTCCAGTGTTGCTATCTGCGCAAAAAACAACTGCTTATCAAGACAGTATTGTAGCTTGGCACCAAAAAAGAATCCAAGATTTAAAAGCACCCGATGGTTGGGTAAACTTGGTGGGTTTGCTTTGGTTAAATCCAGGCAAGAATACATTTGGTTCCGCAAAGAGCAACCAATTAATGTATCAGCACAAAGACATGCCCGCTCAAGCAGGTTCTTTTAATTGGGAGAACGGAACAGTCAATTGGGTTTCTCAAAAAGGCGTTGCAACTAAAATCAAAGACAGTTTAATGCAGGAAGCTATTTTGTTTTCCGAGAATTCCAAAGAAGCTCCGCAAATTGCGTTGGGATCACTGCGTTGGAACCTGATTAAAAGGGAATCAAAAATAGGTATTCGCTTGCGCGATTTAAATGCACCAGCTTTGAAAAAATTCAAGGCTGTTCCCTATTATCCCATTGATATGAAATACCGTGTAGATGCGGTTTTAGAGAAACCGGTTTCTAATCAATTAATGATTACCAATGTACTGGGTCAAACAACGGCACAAGAAACACCGGGCAGATTGGTCTTTCAAATCAATGGCATTACTTACAAATTAGATGCATTGGATGAAGGTGGTGATGAACTATTTGTAATTTTTGGAGACGCCACTAATGAAAAAGAAACTTATCCTACAGGGCGTTTTATGTATGTACCAAAACCAGATGCAACAGGTCATACCGTTATAGATTTTAATAAGGCCTTTAATCCACCCTGTGCTTTTACGGTGCATGCAACTTGTCCTTTACCACCCAAGCAAAATATCTTACCCATTGCACTTAAAATAGGGGAAAAGAAATTCCATCCAGAATTACTCAAATAGTTTGATGGCCCCATATGGGAAAATCTTCTTAATTTTTGGCACAATTCAAGATATGCTAGATAAGAAAATCATCCTGACCATTACAGCCTTTACGGCTTTTGCAACCATGTCATTGGCCCAACCCAAAACTGATGCTGAGAAAAAAGCTATTCAGTCTGCTAGGGAAAAAGAAGCGGCTAAAACTGAGATCTGGGAACCCGTACCCGCCAAAGTGACTCCCGGTAAACTTGCTGGAGAAGCTCCTTCAGATGCCATTGTGCTCATGAATGGGAAAGACTTAAATGCTTGGCAAAAGGAAAATGGGGGTGCGCCTACTTGGAAGATGGACAAAGACGGAGCAACCACCGTTGTAAAAGGAACAGGGAATCTAGAAACCAAACAAGCATTTGGTTCTATTCAATTACATGTTGAATGGAGAGAACCCACAGCTATTGCGGGGTCAAGTCAGAGCAGGGGAAATAGTGGTATCTTTTTTATGGGTCGATATGAACTTCAGGTGCTAGATTCTTATGATAACCCTACTTATGTAAATGGACAAGCAGGTAGCATGTACAAACAACATATTCCCTTGGTAAACGCTAGCCGCAAACCAGGTGAATGGCAGGTATATGACGTGGTATTCACCGCGCCACAATTTTATGCCGATGGTAATTTGCAAACACCGGCTTATATCACTGTCTTGCACAATGGTGTCTTGGTTCAAAATCATGTTGCTATCAAAGGTGGTACCGAGTGGATAGGACAACCCAAATACACGGCTCACAAAGAAAAAGAAACCCTGATCTTACAAGATCATGGAAAAGATGGTGGCAATCCCATGAGCTACCGCAATATCTGGATCAGGGAATTACAATAAAACATGCAATTAATAGCTTCACCTGAACAGGTACTCGCAAACGTTTTTGGATACAATAGTTTCAGGAACAACCAGGAAGCCATCATCAATCAAGTATTGGAAGGTGGTGACGCCATGGTGCTCATGCCAACAGGTGGAGGTAAAAGTCTATGCTACCAAGTACCGGCACTTTGTTTGCCTGGACTCACGGTGGTAGTGAGTCCATTGATTGCTTTAATGAAAGATCAGGTGGATGCCCTAGTAGTGAGTGGGGTAAGAGCAGCTTTTTTAAATAGCACCCTTTCTGCTGTGGAACAAGCGGCCATTAGTCAACAGGTTTGGAACAATGAACTCAAACTACTCTATGTGGCACCAGAACGTTTAGTAGGTGCCGATAAACAATTTCTCAAGTTTTTACAAGGGGTTGAAGTCTCATTATTTGCCATAGATGAAGCCCATTGCATTAGTCAATGGGGGCATGATTTTAGGCCAGAGTATAGGATCTTGAGTGATTTAAAAAAGTATTTTCCAGAGACCCCCTTAATTGCACTTACTGCTACAGCAGATGCCTTAACCCGTGATGATATTATTGCGCAATTACACTTAGAGGATTGCCCTGTTTTTGAAAATAGTTTTAATAGACCCAATATTCGCTATACTGTTAAACCCAAGCAGGGTTATTATGGAGAATTGGTTAACTATTTGCAAGAACACCAAGATGATGCAGGAATTATCTATTGTTTAAGCCGTGCAGCAACCGAAAAATTAGCAGAAGACTTAACAGATGATGGCTTTCAAGCAGTTGCTTATCACGCAGGTTTGGATAGACAAACCAGAGAAACCAGACAGGAACAGTTTCTTAGAGATGAGGTTCGCATTATTGTTGCCACCATTGCTTTTGGTATGGGGATCAATAAAAGTAATGTGCGTTTTGTGGTGCATGCAGACCTTCCCAAAAATCTGGAAGGCTATTATCAAGAAACAGGTAGGGCTGGTAGAGATGGACTAGACTCTGAAGCCATTTTGTTTTATGGCCAGGGCGATGTAATGAAGCTGCGCAGTTTTGCCCAAGTAGAGGGTAATGAAGAGCAGACGGCCATACTCATGCAGAAACTAGCTTTAATGGTTCAGTTCTGTGAAACTAGACGCTGCCGCAGAAAATACCTACTCAATTATTTTGGAGAAAAAACGGTGGAACACTGTAACAACTGTGATACTTGTTTGAACAAGGCAGAACTTGTTGACGCTACCGTGGTTGCACAAAAACTGCTCAGCGCAGTAGCAAGATTGAATGAGCGATTTGGTGGCAATTATGTAATTGATGTGTTGCGGGGTAGTATGGCAGAAAAAATTAGACCCGAACACAAGGGGCTAAGCGTTTTTGGAAAGGGTAAGGATTTGAGTAAAGAAATTTGGCAACACTATTTGCGTGAATTGGTGCAAGATGGATACCTACAACAAAGCAGTGGGGAATACCCCATTTTGCAACTCACCCATAAAAGTAGGGCAGTATTATACAATGGTGAACAGGTCATGCTTCCTGCACCAAATCAACCCGTACAAGTTAAAGAGCCTGCAAAAGTTTATGAAAAAGCCAGTCATGAGAAATCATTGTTTGAAGACCTTAAAAAACTCAGGACCCGTTTTGCGCAAGAGGAAAATGTTCCCCCCTATATTATTCTGAGTGATAGTACGCTCATGGAACTATCCACATATCTACCACTCAAACACAGTGACTTGCAACATATTTCTGGATTGGGTGCATTCAAAATTGAGAAATATGGAAATGCTTTTTTAGAAACGGTGCAAGATTATTGTATTGCGGCGCAGATGCCTACACGCATGCATTTGAAAGGTCCATTGAAAGAGAAGAAAATAAAACCAGTTAAGGAAAAGGAAACGGACACCAAAAAACTGAGTTATGAGTATTATCAAAAAGGCTTATCTATGGAAGAAATTGCAGAAGCCAGAAACCTATCTACTAATACTATTGCAGACCATTTATCTTTTTATATTAATCGGGGTTCTTTAAAAATAGACGCATTTGTAACTGGTCAACACCAGGCACTGATCAAGGCGGCTATTGATACTTATGGGCGCAATAGTTTGAAGCAATTAAAAGACAACCTGCCTGATAGAATTAGTTATGCCAGCATTAGAATGGTCTTGGCAACATTGCCCCTTTAATTTAACTTTAGGTAATGGCAAGCAAAAGACAAAGAAAGATTGCACAAACCAAGGAAGGTCATAACCTAACTAGAACAAGGGAGTTATTTCATGTAAACCCAGTAGTTCCATTTCAGCGAGACTCGGTTTCGGCTCCTCATATTCATGTCTTTGACTATGCAGCTGATCATTTCACAGAATTAGAACACCCATCCATTGATGCATGTTTTTCTTATAAGGACAATGGTCATTTTACTTGGATCAATGTGGGTGGTATTAGAAAGGAAGAAGTAGAGCAAATCTGTGCCCATTTTAATATTCATTACCTGATTGTTGAAGACATTTTGAGTGTGGATCAACGCCCCAAGATGGATGAGATGGATAATGTTTTATTCTGTTTGTTAAACATGCTCTATTTTAACCAAGAGTCAGGTACGGTAGAAACCGAACAGATTAGTATTTTATTGGGAAAAGATTATGTGATCTCTTTTCAGGATGATGCAGAAAGAGACCTCTTTGATAATTTGAGAGAGAAGCTGCGCATGCCAAATAGTAAACTGCGTCAATCTAAACCTGATTATCTCTGCTATTCCTTACTTGACACCATTGTAGATCAGTACTATGTAGTAATGGAACAACTAGGTGAACGCATTGAAAATTTGGAAGAAGAAATTATTCGGTTTTCCAATACAGGCTCCTTGCCAGATATTAATAACCTGCGTAAAGAAATGATTGTACTAAAGAGAAACGTGGTACCTGTTAGAGATTTGATCAATGGTTTTATTAGAAGCGATAGTGATTTGCTAGAAGAGCGTACCACTAAGTATTTCAAGGATGTACACGATCATATTATTCAGGCTTCAGATCTTTCTGAGAACTACCGAGACATGATGATCAACTTACAAGATCTTTACTTAAGCAATGTGAACCTGAAGATGAATGAAGTAATGAAAGTAATGGCCATAGTAACCTGTTTAATGGCTCCAGCAACTGTGATTGGCGGAATTTTTGGAATGAATTTTGACCGCATACCCACTTTGCACAATCAGTACGGATTTTTTCTAGCCGTAACTTTAATGATCTTGGTTCCTGGTTTAATGCTATTTACTTTTAAGAAGCGTGGTTGGTTCTAAGCTTATTTATCCTTGGCAGTGTATTTAGCAATGATGCTAAATAAGTCTTTGGGGTTGAATGGCTTGGTAATGCAATCATTCATACCAAACTCTGTAGCCCTTCCCTGAATATCAATGGTAATGGATGCTGTTAAAGCAATGACTGGAGTTTCATTATCAAATTCGCGTATGGCTTTTGTAGCAGTATAGCCATCCATCACGGGCATTTGTAAGTCCATGAGGATAATATCAAATTTAGTAGCTTTGGCTTTTTCTACAGCAATTTGTCCATTGCCTGCAATTTCTACTTTGGCATTCCAGTTTTGCAACATTTTCTCTGCCACCATAATGTTGAATTCCACGTCTTCTACCAATAGAATATTTAAACCCTTCAAATCTGGGGCATCGGCGTGCATGGTCTTGCTTTCTTCCTGAGCAACGGCATCGCTTTTCTTAAAGCAGAGCGTGAAATAGAATTTGGAACCCTTGTTGGCTTCACTTTCTAAGTGAATATCGCTATTCTGTAGTTTCAACAAGAGTTTGATAATGGTTAAACCCAATCCGGATCCACCATATTCTCTAGTGATATTATTATTAGCTTGTGTAAACCTATCAAAAATCAATTCTTGTTTTTCAGGAGGTATCCCAATACCAGTATCAATAATGGCAAAGTCTACATACACGCATTCTTCAGCAATTCTATTCAACAATACTTCTATTGTAATAGTTCCTTTCTTGGTAAACTTAATGGCATTTGAGATGAGGTTATTAAGTACCTGACCCAAGCGAATATCGTCTCCAATAATAAAATCCGGAATATCTTCATCAAACATCAAACGCAGGTTATTACCACGCTCTTCAGCGCGCAAACGGTGCGCTGCCCTAAGATTTTTGACAAATTGTTTGAGGTTAATATCTCTTTCAGCCAAGATAATTTTACCTTCTTCCAACTTGCCATAATCCAAAACGTCATTGATTAAACTAAGCAGGTTTTCAGAAGAAATCTTCATCACATTCAGTAATTCTTTCTGAGATGGAAGCGGATCTTGGTAATGGAGTAAGTTATTGGTTCCAATAATGGCATTAAGCGGGGTCCTAATCTCATGACTCATGATTGAGAGGAATTCACTCTTGGCTAAAGAGGCTTTTTCAGCTGTTTCCTTTGCCAAAATTAGGTCTGCTTCCATTTGTTTGGACCTAGCAATCTGTTCTTCTAAGAAAGAGATGATGCTAATCAAATCTTCATCCTTGTCATCAAAACTAATAGACCTAGTTGGGTCTAATGATTTAATGGCTTCTTTTAGTTTGAGAATAGAAGCTTTTCTAATATCGTTCTGAGCTTGAAGGTCTGCGTTTACTTTTTGGTATTCTCTTTCACTAATCTCAAAAGCATGGTCCGCCAATCGCTTGTCTCTATCAAAAGCTTGATAACTGCTACTGATAGTGTTTAGTAATACTTGCATTACAGCATCTACCGGATAGTTTTCAGGAAGAAGTTTACGAATTTGTTTTTCTAAAATGCTGTGGTATCCCATAGTTGGATGATGCTTCGAAGATAGTATTATTTCTTATTGCTCAGAAAAGGTAGTGATGGTCATGGTCTGATTATGCAGTTCACATTTAAAACTGGTATTAAATGGAGAAATCTCTCCATAAGAATAAAAACCAGTGATACAGGTATCTTCTCCAAAAATCTGTTTGGCCGCAACTACTTCGTCTTCAGTACGTTCCTGTAAAATCAGCTTTCTACCCACACAACTAATTAAAATGGCTAGGTCAGGTGATTTATTGGTTTGAAATGATTTTTCTGCCGCAGAAGAAGAGGCTTTGATCAGCTTTTCAAAATTGGCCTTCATAAATCTAACTTTTGACCCTTCCGGTAGATTGCCGGCAAAAGTCATGGTCTTATTGGCATTGTCTACATTCAAGATGGTTCTTACCAAGGTTTGGTCTGAACCCTTCAATCTCAAAGAAAGAGGGAATAAAAGGGCAGAACCTGGTAACTCATCGGCATAAGTGCCTAAGTATTCCTTATATAAGTCAAGAGCAGAAGCGCCATCAATTTCATACAAAACGTTCTTATCAGACTTGGTAATCACACGTTCTTTACCAAATTCATCCCATCCCCCTAGGGAGCTATGACCAATTTTCACAGCATTCCCAAAAAAACCAACGGCTACAATAATTCCTTCTGTAGCTGGCTCATTTAATCCCACCAAGGTTTGGGAAAACCTTGCAGCATCTCCCGCCAATCCGCCAGTAATGGGAATCTTTTTTTCATTATCCTGGTTTAATCCACTAACTAGTTCACTACCATTGATTTGTGTGCCATCTGAGAGGATAAACAAACCAGCTAAATCTGGTTCATTAAGACTTTTGTATAGATATTTACCCGTTTCAAAACTATTGGTTTGCTCGTTAAAAGAGGTTTTAATGGCCTTGACTCTGGTTTTCTCAAATTGCATGGCCGTAACAATAACTGAATCGTCAAAGACTTCTTCATCAATAATTTCTCCGGCAGTAGAACTAGAAACTATTTGTGCATTAGGATATTGAGCCGCCACATGTGCATAGATCTGAGGTTGACCAACCATTTCTCTAGAACCAAAAAGGGTCACTAGTTGGGCCTCATTGGCAGAAAATCCAGTACTGGAATGTTTGGTTTTCCATTCATTGTGCAGGAAATGCAGCTGTTGTGTTTGCATATTTGAGGCTTAAATTAGTCAAGTATATAAATATAAAAAGGAATTTGTTGAACCGCTAATTTTTTTTTGATCTGTTTTCTATTACACAAAATCTTGTTGAATGTTTTCCAATTTTATTCCAAATGCATTCATTAATTTCAAAACAGTTAATGCTTGTCCTTGAAACAGAGTCTAATTATCAGGAATCTAGGATTCCAGCGAATAATATTCTTCTTATATAGTTCAATTCAAAAAATAAGATGCAGATTAAAACCCTAGTATTTTGTTTGTCCCTTTCTGTTGGTGTAATAGCGCAACAAGGACAATCAGTTGATTATTGGTTAACTACGGCAGATCAAACTGCCTTATTGCAAGCACATAAAACAAGTTGGCAATCCAGTGCAACTACCAATCATCAACCAACCATTGTCATTGATGAACAACAGCGCTATCAAAGCATTGATGGGTTTGGCTATACCCTAACAGGTGGTTCTGCCAAGTTGATTTTTCAATTACCAGCACAGCAACGAAAAGAACTTTTAACAGAATTGTTCAGCAGCAAGGGTAATGGAATTGGCATTAGCTACTTAAGAATTAGTGTGGGTGCTTCAGACCTTGACGCCAATGTGTTTACCTATGATGATCCACCAAAAGGAGAAACTGATTTTACACTCAAGCATTTTGGATTGGGGCAAAACCTAGAAGACCTAATTCCTGTTTTAAAAGAAATTATTACCATTCAACCTAATATCAAAATTTTGGCAACCCCATGGACGGCGCCTGTTTGGATGAAAACAAATCAGTCTTCTATTGGAGGAAAACTAAAACCCGACTGTTATGAAGTCTATGCGCAATACTTGGTCAAGTATCTTCAAACCATGAAGGGGCTAGGCATTCGCATTGATGCAATTACTCCCCAAAATGAACCACTAAATCCTAAGAATAATCCCAGTTTGGATATGCAGGCAGAGGAACAAGCCAACTTTATTGCTGATCATTTGGGTCCTGCATTTCAGAAAGCCAGTATCAAAACTAAGATTGTGCTCTATGACCACAATTGTGATAGACCAGATTATCCCATCAGTATTTTAAACAATGCAAAAGCAAAATCCTTTATCAATGGATCGGCTTTTCATTTATACGGGGGTGATATAAAAGCGCTATCTACTGTTCATGACGCACACCCAGATAAGGATTTGTATTTTACCGAACAATGGGTGGGTGGTCCCAGCAATTTTGCGGGCGATTTTGGATGGCATATTAAAAACGTAGTCATTGGTTCTATGCGCAATTGGAGTAAGAACGCACTAGAATGGAACTTGGCCGCTGATGCACTGTACCAACCCCATACACCTGGGGGCTGCACCAATTGTTTGGGCGCACTGACCATTGAGAAAAACAAGGTTTCTAGAAATGTAGCTTATTATATTATTGGCCAAGCTTCCAAATTTGTGCCTGCAGGTTCTGTAAGAATTGCAAGCAGTTTGCCAGCCAATCTTCCCAATGTGGCTTTTAAAAGACCCGATGGAAAAACAGTCTTGTTGGTATTCAATGAAGCTGCTACAAAACAAGATGTTCAAATCAAGGCCAAAGGAAAAACCTTGACTGCAAATTTACCTGCAGGCGCTGCAGCCAGTTTTGTTTGGTAAGGCATCCTTAAATCAACCTAAATATTGCTACTCAATTAAATTACTTCAACTATTTGAATTTTTATTAACCACGCAAATGATAAGACTTGGGTTGGGTAAATACGCGCAAACCAGCATGGGACAATGTGCTGCCAAAGCCACTGTTTTTTCTGCCACTCCAAGGTAGGGATGCGCTTACCCTATCACAGCAATTCCAATAAACGGTTCCTGCGTTTAATGCTGCTTGAATATGTAAAGCCCTTTCTTCATCATTGCAATACACTGCAGCAGTTAAACCATATTGGGTATCGTTCATTAGACGAATAGCTTCTTCATCTGAACCTACTTTCATAATGCCAATAATGGGCCCAAAAGATTCTTCCCGCATCAGATCCATACCATGGGTCACATTAGTGATGACGGTGGGTTCAAAATAATATCCCTTTCTTTCAATTGGTTTACCACCACATAAAACAGTAGCACCTTTTGCAATTGCATCAGCTACCTGTGCTGCTAAAAATGCCGGTTGATCTTTTCTGGTTAATGCACCAATATAAGTGTCTGCTGCTTCAGGGTCTCCAATTTTATAAGATTGTACTTCTTTTACAAATGCTGCAACGTAAGCATCATAAACCGCTTCATGCACATAGATTCTTTCTACTGAGCAACAGCTTTGACCATTGTTGTAAAATGCACCGTCAGCGGTACCCGCTGCAACAGCTTTAATATCTGTAATATCATCACTTACATACAGTGGGTCTTTACCACCCAATTCTAAACCACAAGGTTTCATTTTAGTAGCTACGCGCTCATAAATGTATTTTCCCGTTTTATAAGATCCAGTAAAAAAATAACCATCTAGGTCAGCGTCTAATAAGAGTTCTCCCACATGCTTATCGCCAACGGCAATTTGAAAAGCATCTTCAGGAACACCAGCTTCGTATAAGTATTTCTGAATTTGCATACCAGATAAGGTAGCCAACTCTGAGGGTTTATACAACACTGCGTTACCTGCCAATAAAGCGGATACAAACACATTGGTTCCCACCAAATAAGGATAGTTCCAGGCAGAAATATTACAAACCACACCAAGTGGTTCGTATACAATTTTTTCTTTGGTAGCCCCTTCGGTGACCATCCATTCTTCTGATAAATATTTACTGGCATTGGCCGTTAGCCAAGCAATTCTAGCGCATGCACCATTAACTTCATTACGTGCTTGTTGTAATGGTTTACCCACTTCCATACTCAAAATTTCTGCACAGGCTTCTATATGTTGTTGCAGAAAAGCTGCAAAACTTTCTAGGGCTGCAATCCTATCGGACAGTGGCACTTGCGCCCAGGCTTTCTGACCTTTTTTTAATTGAATCAATTTCTCATTGATACTTGATTCGGTGTCAGCACTAATAGTGGTAATAATGTCTCCTGTTGCTGGATTAATGATGTTCATGCTGGTATTTTTTTGCTGCTCCTAAAAACCAATCAAGGATATTTTGAGAGAGCGGTTCGTTTTCTTTGTTCTGCATTCTTTCTGGATGCCATTGCACGCAAACCATGGGTCCGTGTTCAGTTGGATCTTTCCATTCTAAAGATTCAATAATGCCATCTTCACTAGAAAATGCAACGGCTTTTAAAGAAGGGGCCGGCTCTAATACGGCTTGGTGGTGCGCGCTATTGATAGTTCCTTGTTTTGTTCCAGTAATGGTTGCTAATTGTGATTGGGGGTCTAAGTTTACTTGGTGTACATGATCTACCCCATCCATGGCCCGGTGATTGGGTTGTCCATTGCTTTGAATATCTAAAATCAATTTTCCTCCAAGACTAATATTGATGAGTTGTAAGCCCCTACAAATTCCTAAAACTGGCATCTTGGCCTTTAGGGCAGTAGTTAATAAACCCATTTCAAATACATCTCTTTGGGTTTTAAAAGCGGCAGGTTGTAAAGGATATTCTTTTGTTGCTGGCTCATGAAACTGCGTGTCAATATCTACGCCACCACTGAGTAACAGTCCATCACATTGCAAGAGGTCTGATGCATTGTTTTTCTCCCAATCTAATACTACAATTTCATAAGCCGCACCTGCAGACTCAATCCATGCTGGATAATTGGGATACTTGGCTTCTGTATGTGTAATGCCTATTTTAATCATCTAATTGAATACTTGAAATTGAATCAACTTGGAACAATTGCATAATTAATGCTGCACTTTTAAAGGGCAGTTTGATAAAGTGTTTTAAAATCTGCCAGACTTACTGGCTTAGGATTATTGGGATGCGCAAAATCTTCCAATGCCAATTGGGCAAGCGTATCTAAATGCTCCTCTTTTACGCCAATGGCACTCAAATTTTCTGGGATGCCTAATTTCTGATTCAAATCTTTTAGCCAAGCTACTACAGCATCTCCTGTTTGAGTTTCCAAACCAATGGCTTGGGCCATGCGCACAAAACGGTCTTCAAAACCTGCTATATTAAAGGCCATTCCATAAGGAAGATTCACCGCGTTGGCAAGTCCATGGTGGGTATCTAATAAACTAGACAATGGATGGGCCAAAGAATGCACCACACCCAATCCTTTTTGAAATGCAATGGCACCCATCATAGAAGCCAATAACATATTAGAACGAGATGCTAGGTCAGGAGCTTTTACTGCTTTCTCAATAGAACCAGCTATTAAACGAATACCTTCTAATGCAATGCCATCGCAGAGCGGATGATAATTTTTTGCTAAGAAAGCTTCCATATTATGAGTAAGTGCATCCATTCCGGTTGCTGCTGTAATAAATGCGGGCAATTCCATGGTGAGCATTGGATCAGCAAATACAATTTTTGCCAATAACTTAGGAGAGAAAAGGATTTTCTTCTGATGTGTTTCATCGTCAGCAATAATGGCCGACCTACCTACTTCACTTCCTGTTCCAGCAGTAGTAGGAATTGTAATAAAATGCGGTACTTCATTGGTTACATAAACGTCACCACCAATGAGGTCATCATATTTAAACAGGTCTTCTCTGTGATTAATGCGTAAGAGAATGGCACGTGCAACATCAATGGCGGCACCGCCTCCAATACCAATAATGCAATCGCAACCCGCGGCATCATAAGCATCTGTTCCTTTGTAAACATCAGACTTTACTGGGTTCTTATGAATATTGTGAAATACGGTTGGCGCAAAACCCGCATGTTCTAAGCCAGCTACCAATTCTTTAAAAAACCCTAGTGTAGCAATGGTGGGGTCTGTAGCAATCAGTGGTTTGCTTAATCCTTGTTTTTGCAAATAAGCGGGAAGCTCTGCCACCACACCTGCTCCAAAACGGATGGTGGTGGGAAAATTAAATTGAGAAATAGACATGATCAAAGTTATGTTTCTAATTAAATGATTTCAAAATAGCGTTTGGTTTCCCAGTCGGTGACTACTTTGGCAAACTGGCGTAATTCCCAGTCACGTGTCTCCGTAAAATGTTGCACAAATGTCTCTCCAAATAATGATTTGGCAACGCTGGATGATTTCATAGCTTGGTTGGCTTGATCCAAATTCTTAGGAAGTCTACCGTGGCTTTCATCGCGGTAGCCATTACCCTTGGTTGCTGCTTGTAATGGTAATTTATTTTCTATGCCATATAATCCCGCAGCCAAACAAGCTGCCATGGCCAAGTAAGGATTGGTGTCACTGCCAACTACCCTTGTTTCTAAGCGGCAAGATTTTGCACCACCTGTTAAAGCTCTAAGGGCAACGGTTCTATTGTCTAATCCCCAGGTTAAAGTGGTGGGTGCCCATGCTCCTTCTACCAATCGCTTATAAGAATTGATAGTTGGAGCTACTAGTGGAAGAATCTCTGGTAAGCAATGCAATTGTCCAGCTAGATAATATTGCATGGTCTCGCTCATTTGGTCTGCGGCCCCATTACTATGAAATATATTTACGCCATCTTTCCAAAGTGATTGGTGTACATGCCCACTACAGCCTGGTAGGTTTTCATTTGGCTTGGCCATAAACGTAGGTAAGATGCTGTGTTGGTAGCCAATTTCTTTAACCGCTGTTTTAAACAAAATGGCCCTGTCTGCGGCGCCCAATACTTCTCCATAAGTTATGGCTGCTTCATAAACCCCGGGACCAGTTTCAGTATGCAATCCTTCTAAAGGAATATCAAATGCCTTGAGTTGGTCAAAAAGTGCTGAGAAAAAATCATTTCTTTCACTGCTTCTTAAAATGGAATAACCAAACATGCCTGGTGTTAAGGGAGTTAGGTTTCTTCCTTCTTTGGCCGCAAAACTTGCTGGTGTTTCTTGAAAATTAAACCATTCAAATTCTTGCGAAAACTGAGCGGTATATCCCATGTTGGCTGCGCGCGCAATCAGTTTTCGCAACAACTGTCTGGGACAAATGGATAATGGTTTGCCATCTGCATCAATAAATTCGCCCAAGAAAAAAGGGGTTCCATTTTCCCATGGTATTTTTCTAAAACTATTTAGGTCTATTTGCACTTTGGCATCGGGGTAGCCGCTATGCCAGCCCGTATAAGTTCCATTGTCATAAGCCACATCGGCCATATCCCATCCAAAAATCACATCGCAAAATCCCAAGTGAGATTTGGCTACAGACAAGAATTTTTCACTAGAAATATATTTGCCGCGTAATACACCGTCAACATCGGCCACCGCTATTTTAACCCTTCCAGATGGATGGTTTTGTACATAATCAAATACTGCTTGGTTGCTCATATTTCAACAATTTAAAAACAAGAAAAAAGAACCCTATAATTCCCAAATAAGTTAAGCACAATGTCAGATTATAATAGCATAGTGCTATAAAACAAATTACAGAAAGTAGAAGGGCAATCATGGGTGTAGCAGGATAAAAAGGCACTTTAAATGGGCGCTTTAATTGGGGAGCTGTTTGTCTGAGTTTGATCAGGGATAACATGGAAAAGATATACAATGTCAATGCTCCAAATACAGATAGGATAATGATTTCAGCCGTTTTTCCTGTACATAAAATCAATACACCTAAGAAGGCATTGACAAGTAGTGCGTTGGCTGGCGTATGAAATTTGGGATGCACCCTTCCTAAGAATTTGGGAGCGTTCCCAATCTTACCAAATTCAAAACTGGCTCTTCCACTGGCCAATAACAAACCATGAAAAGAAGCAATCAGTCCAAATAATCCAATGCCCACTAATAGTTGATAGAATAGGTGATTGGTCTCAAATAATTGACCTAGTGCCAATGGCAGAGGAGAATCAGAACTACTGCCATCAGCGGCGTATACAATGGCCTTCCATCCGCCTACGCCAATACTTCCAAAAAATACCAAAACACAAAGAATCACCAAGGTTAATAAGGCCCATCCAAAACCGCGGAGTATATCTTTTTGTGGGTGTAGGGTTTCTTCCGCAACATTGGCCAATCCTTCAATGCCTAAAAAGAACCAGATAGCAAAGGGTAGTGCTGCAAAGACACCGGACCATCCATTGGGAAAAGGATTTTCTGAAAACTTAGCTACTGAAAAATGTGGTAGGGTTAAGCTTGAAAACAACAATAGTTCTCCAACCGCTAAAATGGTCACCACCAATTCTACATTGGCTGCTGCCTTAACGCCATAGATATTGAGCGCGGTAAAAATTAAATACACTGCAATAGCTGCTCCTAACACAGGAACTTGTGGAAATGCCAAATGCAAGTAAGCGCCAATAGCAATAGCAATGGCTGGTGGTGCAAATACAAATTCAATCATCTGCGCTAGCCCAGTAATAAACCCAATGTCTTTGTGAAAAGCTTTCTCGGCATAGTCATAAGCGCCCCCCGCTTTTGGTATAGCACAAGCTAGTTCTGCATATGAAAAGCTAAAACAGCTATAAAGGATAATTACCAAAAAAGTGGCTGCCGCCATACCCCAACTGCCTCCTTTTTCTAAGCCCAGATTCCAGCCAAAATACATTCCAGAAATGACATAGCCTACCCCCAAACCCCATAATAAAGTTGGTGTCAATTTTTTGGAAAGATGGTCGTTTGCCATAAACGGTAATTTAGGCTATTCGGCTCATTTTCAACCTTGATTAGGTTAAGAAATTATTATTGGATCTGTCTAAAGGTAATATTGATTCTAGGCGATAATGGTCTGCTTGTCTTGGGAATGCGGTGCTCCCAATAAGTATTGGTTTGCCCACGCATGATAAGTAAACTACCGTGTTGTAAAGGAATTTTTTGTAGATGCTCTTTTGTTTGATAATGCCTTAATTGGAATTCTCGTACTGCCCCTAAACTAATGGAAGCAATGATGGGGGCGGGTCCCAATTCTTTTTCATTGTCTCTATGCCATCCCATACTATCTGTTCCATTTCTATATAGATTGAGCAAAGCCGTATTAAACTTAGACTGGGTAAATGCTTCTACTTTGTTTTTAATAGCCATCATTATTGGGCCAAATGCATGGGGTTGCATGGTAATACCGGAATAGGTATAGGGCTTATCTCCCAACCAGGCAGTTAGTCTGGGCTGCATGATTTTTTTGCCAAATAGAATAATGGGTTCCTGCTTCCAAGGGATTTCTGATTGAAGCTGTTGCAAGGAATTGTCTGCATCTCCCCTAGTAAGAAAAGCCGCCTCATAAAGCAGATCGCCCTGAAAGGGCAATAAATTAGCTGGTCTGGGAAAGAGGCTATTTTGCATGCTGATGGAACAATCCTTGGTTAAAAGGGTTCATAAAACTAAGTAGTTAAAGCCTATTTTAACAAGAAACACTTGGTCTAGTCCAATAAAATCAACAGTTTTACGTTCTGTATCCATAAATAGGACCCTCGCAAATCTAGTACATGAATAAAAGGCAAATTGGTTTAGTCATGATCTCAAGTCTGTTTTTGGCAGCTTGCATGAAAGCCTATGTGCCACCTAGTGACGCGGCCATTACTATTTATGATATTGCCGGCACTTATAAACCGGGCAAAATGAAATGGGAGAAAAGCCTTTTAGATACTTCTTATTTTAAGGGTGTGAATGATTCTTCCAATTTTGTCATTTACAATTACCTCAATGATTCTGTGTTTGTGAATATTGATACCAAAACAGAAATTGCAGCAAGAAGGTATAAGCTCCCCTTAATTTCTAGGGCAGAAGACAAAACATCTGTTACCTATACATTTGGTTTGCAAGAAACTTTTCCAGGGTATTTTCTATACAAGTTTGACTACAGCCTCAAAGTGCGCATCTATTATCCAAGTACGGGCATTGCATCTTATGCTACCATTCTAAATACTTCTACAAGGGCTGAAAGTACCAGCACTATTTATGTAGAGAAAGTAGACTTTACGGCTAACAAAGAATAACTATTTCCAAGGACAAGGCACAGATCCGTCCGGCCTAGAAGATCTAAGTATCAGTGACAGTTCAAGTGTCTGTGGCCTAATTCTGGCGTTCTTGAATTGTGAAACAGTTACGTCATAACTAATTCCCACTTGCGCTACGGATTCAAATAATTTGGTACTAAAACCTATATAGGGAATTACTGCGTCTTGATTCCTGTACCAAACACCCAAATTAAAAACCGGTGGTTCATTGCTATTGTCTAAAAGCATTCCCAAAACACCGCCAAACTGCCAGAACTCGGTAGCTTCTTGGTTTTGATAGATGCCGTTCAAACTCATGCTGGCCCTGTCTGATAAAAAACTGGAATAAGTGCCATACACTGTGTAGCGCGGTTGAATATATTGGTTAGGGTCTTCAAAAGCAGTTTGCTGTGGTTTATTCAAATGAAAAGCTGCTACTCCAATATCAAAATTGGTTCCATTGTCTTCACTTGTAAAACTATAAACCAGTCCAGCAGACATGGATAAAAATGGTTTGATATTGGCAAAGCCAGTTTCACCAGTTGGAAGGTTGGTATCAAAACCACCACTGGAAAATTGTTGCGGAAAATTGAGCAGGTTATAATCTATTCTTCGGTGCGCATAAATACCCCCAAGTCCAAATCCAATTTTTTGTAATCCTGATGCGTCTAGTCCAATATGATAGGCCATATTAAAAGAAGCATAAGTGCTATTGAATGCACCACCCATGGTCTGGTCTCTTAATACCATGGCACTGGTAGCCAATACATTTTTCTGAGGCAGCTTTTTCTCTAATAGTTTGTATTGAATAGATGCGCCCATGGCGCGATAGGGATCAATGGGACCGGACCACTGATTCCTAAAATTAAAAATGGCATTCATGCTCCCATAAAAATTTCCGGTGAGTGCGGGATTAATGCTAAAGGGCGCCGCATAAAACTGAGAAAAATTGGGGTCCTGTGCTTTTGCAAATTGCAGGCAGCCACAAACAAGCAGAATACCCAAGAGCCAGATTTTTTTGATTGCTTGCATGTTGTTATTTTATCTAATTAATAACGTGTTGCCCGTTTTCTGAATAACCCTATCGTCTTCCGTAATTCCTTGTACTATCCAAGTATAAGTATCCATGGGTTGTTTTTTTCCATTGCTGGTTCCATCCCATCCATTACTGATGCTGGTGGTTTCAAACATCAGCTGCCCCCATCTATTGTATATGCGTAGATATAGAAACTGTTTAATACCAACAGTTAAGGGGTAGATTTTTTCATTGACACCATCAGCATTTGGGGTAAATGCTTTTGCTACAAAAATGTCTCCGGTTTTAAATACCCTGACCAAAATACTATCAATGGTTACACAGCCAGAAGCAGTAGTAATCTTTACTAGATAATCCGTTTCCTTATTACCATTATAGTACACCGTTCTATTGTTGCTATTGCTAATTCCAGTACTTGGTGACCAAGCATAAGTTTTTCCAAAAGACCTAGCCGTTAGTGGAATAGCTGTATTGGTAACTGCATTCATACTAGCATATCTAGTGGCTTTTACTGGAGCATCAATTTGTACAAAAGCAGAACTACTACTGGTCAAGTCAATGCATGCGCTTGGAATAGCTGTAAGTATGGCATTGTATTTACCAGGTTTTCTATAGATATTATTAGCCTGATAACTATTGGCCGTTGTTCCATCTCCAAACTGCCACTGCCATTGAATAGGACCTGTTTTACTAGTATCAGTTTGATTGGTAAAGGAAGCTACTTGGTCAATACAGAAACCTGCTGCAGCAAATTTTACTAGGGGTCTTTTCAATAAGGTTAGATCAATAGTATTGGATGCCGGCTGTACGCAGATTTCATTTTTTAATAGTACGGTGTATTTGCCTTCTTGGGTGGCTCTTAATAAATAACTGTTGGCCCCCGGAATAGCTTTACCATTGAGCAACCATTGGTATCCAGTTAATCCTGTTGTTGCTGCAATGGTATTGTATCCGTTTTCACAAATAGTAGATAGTGTTGGTGTTTCAATAATCCCAGTGGGTTGTGGAATCAGACTTACGTTTGATTCTGGAGACCTATTAACACATCCAAAACTATTGATGATCTCCAATGAATATGCCCCAGATAATTTAGTAACTATTGCACTATCAGTTCCTAATTTATTGCCATTATGATACCATTGATATTGTTGAATACTACCGCTTCCAGCATTTGCTAATGAAGAAAAAGAAAGACTATCGCCTTGGCAAATTCTTGCATCTTTTCTGGGAAAAATAGCCACAGTGGGGGTGGCATATACTTGTATGGCTTTGCTGGTAGTTGCAACACAACCATTTGCGTCAATTCCTTTTAACTGCAGAACGGTATCCTTGGTTGGTCTAATTACAATCTTTGACAAACTATCGGCATTAGCCCATTGGTAAATAGAGGCGCCTGTTCCTTGTAATTCCAATTGATTGCCCTGACAAGTGCCGGCATTACTTTGAATTTGCAAATTGGGATTTTGGAAAATAGATACAATAGCAGTTTGTAACATATTTAGTTTGCATCCTGTATTGCTATTATTAGCTCCAATTACAGTATAGTTTCCAGCAATATTTCTATTCCCAAAATGAATACTGTCTCCATTTCCTTGATAAGGATTATCAAGCGGTTTGCCGTCTAAGAATAATTGATATTGATATCCTGTAACTGATCCGGATAATGTAATAGGTAGTCCTGCACCGCCACTACAAAATCCACCTCCACCAACTACCTCAAATGCTTTTGGAAGACTATCTACTACAATGTTTACACTGTCTTGTACAATTAATTGGCATCCATTATTATCAAATGAAATTATTCGGTAACTACCCTCTATCAATTGTTTTCCAAAACTGATTGCAGTGCCCGTGCCAGGTAATGAATCAGAAATGGGTTGATTGTCTCTATATAAGATATAATTGGTATTCAAGTTAGAACCATTGGTGCCAATCTCTAGACCAACATCACCCATACAAAATCTACCACCACCAGTAATGGTAAATGGAGACGGTATAGGATTAATGCTAATGATGGCTGATCCTGTCATGGCAGTATTACAACTACCATTGCTACTGATACTAGCTTGTACACTATAGATACCCGCTTTTTTTTGGTTCCCAAAACTTAAGCTAGTCCCTGTTCCTAACAAAGGGTTACCTGTTGGAATACCGTCAAGGAATAATTGGTAACTAAAACCTATTTGAGATCCTGATAAGTTAATGGGTTTACCAATTCCATTCATACAATCATTGCCACCACCACTTACTTGAAATAAGGCAGCATTATTTACAACGGTTATATTAGCAACTGCATTTGGGTTACTATTGGTACAGCTGGCATCTGAGACAGATAGTACCGTGTATTTGGTGCTGGTGCCGGGTTGTACATTTAAAACAAAGGGACTACTGTTGATGGTAATTTGCTGTGTGACAGTTCCATCTGTGTACTGCATATTCCATGGAGGAGAGCCGGTAAAATTGAAACTGATGTCTGCGGATCCTCCCAAACAAATGAGCTTATCTCCATTAGCGGTTACAGTTGGAAGACTAGTAGGAACAATGGGCGTGAGTAAACTATATGGACAACCAAATCCTGGATAAGGAACTAGGTCTAATTTCATGGTTGTACCAATAGGTGGCACAGGAGACAAAATCAAATTTTGACTACTACCCACAACTTGATTGGTTTTTAAATCCGTCCAAGTATATTGTTGAAAACCGGAGGGTCCATTTAATTGAAGGTCTTTGGCGCCTGCACAGTAAGTTCCTGATACAGCACTGCCACAACTGCTGTTTACATCAATATAAGCATAACCAAAATGCCCGCCTTGTCCACAGTCTTCTGCCGTAAATTCTAGGGTAACAGTTTGGCCACCACGTCCTGATAAGTCAAAAGTTACAGGAGTCCAACCCTTGTAATAAACTGATACCCCCTTGTATTTTTTGGGAGAAAGTTGAAAGCCCGGAAGATTTGAAGTGGCCACATATGTATAACTAGCACAGTTTAAAGCAATATTGTTTTTGTCTAATAGTTTAGCGGTGAATTTTGGTTGATCCTGTACCGGATGACCAGGGTCTTGAAATACCACTGCGTACCAATATGTAATGCTATAATTATTGGCATTAGCTGGTATTTTAATGGTATAGGAAAGTGTTCTTGCTATATAGTTAATTTCAACAGAACCTAGTTTCACAGATTGTTTACTACCATTGGGGCATAGTAAGGGGAAGTCTCCAAAAAAATCCTTGTCACTAGTGGGATTCAATGGTTCTTTGGAACTGGCATTAATAATAGTATGCCTTCCTGCAGACACACCTGTAACCAAATTGGTAATATTTCCTCCAGTGTATTTGCCCGTCTTGGCCACCCAATTGTTGAAATTGCCAAACTCAAAATCCAGGTTGGGTGGACACTGTGCCTGCAGTTCCAACATACAAACTGATAAGAGCGCTAATATGCTAAGGATTTTTTTCATAAGCCAAAATGGATACTTGAGTGAAACTTTATCCTTGCGGTTTTAAAAGAGACCTCTTTGACTTATTAATCCAACCAGCCCTTTCTGGGTAATTCACTAAGACTATTTTCAAGTCTGCCGTAATAGGATCTGATAACCAGAAAATGGGAACGGTTTGTTTATCCATCGATTCAGAAATAATCCAATATCCCGTATTTTTAAGCACATTACTATTGAGACTATCTGTTCTATATACTTTCAAATCTGCATAAGATTCATGCGGAACTATGGCTACGGTAAATTTAGCTTCATTTCTGCTAGCAACCGGATGCACTACTTGGGCCTGAAGATGAGCAGTAAGAAATGTCATAAGAATGACCAATAAACTTAGTACTGTGCGCAATTTGGAGTAATGGTTTTTCATCTGTTTGTTTTTTGATTTAAAGACATAAATGAATCTTTATTCAACAAACAGCAGGGCTAACCCAAAAGGTTAAGCAACAAATTTCAACGGGGGTTGTCCATAGGTTGACAAAAAGAAAACTACAGTTGGTACTGCCAATCAAATGCAAAACATTTGACCATGGGTCATTGGGTGTTACAGAAATATCTTGAAGGGGATGATTGCATCTAGCAAAGACACAGACAGATTACAAACCGGTAATCGATACTTAAAAGTAGGGAAGTTTCTGGATTAAAAAAATTTTATGCCTAAACTTTCAGGTAACTATACACAAATACAACAGGCCGGGATTATTGTTTCAACAATGATTTTTTGGATTTATTAATCCAGCCCGCCCTTTCTGGATAAGAGACCAACACAATTTTTAAATCAGCGGTAATGGGGTCAGAAATCCAATTGATGGGTATGGCTTTTGGGTCTTTTGAAGCCGTGATAAACCAATAACCTATGTTTTTCTTCAGATGCTCATCTGTAGAATCTGCTCTATACACTTTTAAATCTGCATAAGATTCATGTGGCACAATGGCCACCGTAAACTTGGCTTGTTCACCAGTAGCAATGGGATGAACCATTTGTGCTAATAGAGAACTGCCATACAGGTTGAAGAATAAAACAACTAATAAACTAACCAAAAATTTTTCAAAAACATTGGCAGTCAAATGCTTACAATTTTTCATAGATCAATTTCCCTTTTCATAATTCATTCAAAACATGCGTACATCATGACATAACCGTGCTTGTGCAATAGTTACAGCATTTGTGATAATTCAGGGGTTAAAACCAACCATCCATTTAAAAGAAGGATGGAGTATGCTTTGAAAGCGCAAGTATGAATGTTACATTCATTTTGCGGTAAAGACTTCTAGGGGAAGTATGCTTTTGTATCAGTAATTATTTGATGATTCAAATGTAGGAAGGTTTATTTTATTACCCAAAAATCATTATTGTTATTGAGCAACTAAAAAGCTTGAAACTTCGTAAATAACACAAAACATTGTAGCTTTATCTTGAACCCCATGACTTATCCTAAAAGGACCATATTAACCTTATTGTTAGCGCTTAGCTTTTATGCCTGTACTAAGGAAGGCAGCAGCGAAGTCAATGAAAAACCCGAGTTTGGTTTTACACAATATACCATTCCAAGTGGAGGAGACTATTCCGTAGATTCTTTAAAATTTGTCATGCTCAATGGCATTACGGAAATGAAATTCAAATTCAAGTTTGATAGTTCTGCTATTTATACCACTAGAGACCCAATGAACCAAGGAGACGTAAACAAACTCTATGGCTTTGCCGATGGGGTTTCTTTTACCACCCAGTATACCATTCCACCGCACCATATTAATTCTGCTAGGATTGGCTGGGCTTATGTAAACAAGGCTTTGAGAATCTATGCTTATTATTATAACGATTCAGCACAACTATTCAAGGAATTACAACCTGTAACTATTGGTAAAACCTATACCGCCAGTATTAAAATCTTACAAGGTGGATATGAATTTACAGTAGGAGAAAAAAAAGATACGGTCCCTCGTACCTGTCCATTACCAACCATTGAAGGGTATAAGCTTTTCCCTTATTTTGGAGGCACAGAAAAATCCCCCCAAGAAGTAAGGATTTGGGTGAAAGACCTCTAATAATTTCTACAGTAGTTATTTTTTGGCGCGCTGGTATTGCTCAGGCCATACTATTTCTACACCCAATTCTTTGGCCGCGTGTAATGGAAAGTAAGGATCGCGCAGCAATTCTCTTCCTAAGAAAATTAGATCCGCTTCACCTTGCTCCAAAATAGTTTGAGCTTGTTTGGCATTGGTAATTAAACCAACTGCACCAGTTAAGATAGCTGCTCCGTCACGAACTGCTTTTGCCAAGGGCACTTGGTAGCCTGGTGTTAAAGCAATTTTTGCATTAGCGGCATTGCCCCCAGAAGAACAATCTATTAAGTCAATACCAAGATTTTTTAATTCCTTACTTAAAGCAATACTATCATTGATGGTCCATCCTCCTTCTACCCATTCGGTAGCAGAAATGCGAACAAATAAGGGCAGATTACTTGGCCATTTTTCTTTTACTGCTTTTACAATCTCTAGCAGGAACCTGCATCGGTTTTCAAAGGAACCGCCATAATCATCCTTTCTATGATTGCTTAAGGGCGATAGGAATTCGTTGATCAAATATCCATGCGCAGCGTGTAGTTCTATCAATTGAAACCCAGCTTGATGGGCTCTAGATGCGGCCTCTGCAAATTGATGGATTAATAGGCCTATTTCAGCTGTACTTAATTCATGCGGTTGCGCATATTTATCATTAAAGGCAATTGCTGTTGGTGCCACTGGCTCCCAACCGCCTTGGTCTTTTGTTAATAATGCCGTGCCCCTCCAAGGCTGGGGAAAACTGGCTTTTCTTCCAGCATGTGCCAATTGTATCCCAGCAACACTTCCTTGTTCCTTAATAAAATCAGTAATCCTTTTTAGTGCAGGAATTTGTTCATCATTCCAAAGTCCAAGGTCATTGGGTGTGATCCTGCCTTCTGCTGTAACAGCGCAGGCTTCGGCAATAATTAAACCAGCGCCACCAACAGCGCGGCTACCTAAGTGCACCAAATGCCAATCATTGGCCACACCTTCAATAGCAGAATACTGACACATGGGAGAAACCACTATCCTATTTTTTAATTGGATAGATTTTAATGCTAGGGGTTGAAATAGTATTGAAGTCAATTTGCCTTAATTGATTGGTTAGAGAATTTCCTGTTCACAAAGATTAGGAATTCAAAACTACAACCAAAGCTTTAAGTCAGTTTTAAAATCTCATGATTTGATAAAAACTTAGGCGTTAAATGGAATATGAATGGCTACTAATGTGCCCCTGCCAGGAGCAGAATCCCATTCTACGGTACCTTTTAGGTATTGGATTCTGGAACTAATATTTTGCAAACCAATGCCGTCTGTTGGTCTTGTAATAGTTGTGTCAAATCCCTTTCCATTGTCTTCAATCATTACGTCTATACCAGCACCATCCTGATTAATAGAAATGTCTAATACACTAGCTTGTGCGTGTTTGACCACATTATTGACACTTTCTTGGATAACTCGGTACAAAATGGTTTCAACGTGAGAAGGCAATGGATTTTTCAATTCTTCTGTTGCCAAATGAATACTCAATTTTCCAGTATTAAGTTGAGAGATGAATTCTCTAACTGCATTCACCAATCCTTTTCTTAAAAGGGCATTGGGCATCATATTATGACTTACTTGACGTACTTCATTACAGCTCTCTTTCACCAATTCCAATGTCTTGTTAAACATGGGATAAGTGGGTGATTGAATATCTTTCATTTCTTCATCCAGGGCTTGCAAATTCATCCAGGCAGCAGTCATTAATTGTCCAACACCATCGTGTAAATCACTGGCAATTCTTTTTCGTTCTTTTTCTTCTGCTTCAATAATAGCAACAGTGGCCCTTTCTTGTTGTTCTGCTAATGCCTTCTGTGATTGCTGTTCCTGTCTGGCTACCCTTTGTTTATAATATAAATAACCACTCAACAATAGCAAGGCCGCTAGAATGGAAATACCAATGATGGTTTGGTTTCGTCTTGTTAGTGCTAGATCCTGATTTTTCAGTACTAATAATTGAATACGTTTTTCGTTATCAAGGGTTCTGATTTTTTCTTCTTTTTGGGTACTGTCTAACCTATTTTGAAGAATGATTTCATTTTTTGTTCTGAGCTCTAAACTATCCTGCGTAATTTGTAAATCAGCATCTAACAAGGCTAATTGCTGATTGCTAATTTGCAAACTTTTAATACTATCGGTTTTGTTTAATAAGCTGATGCGTAGTTCTTTTTTCTCTACCTCGTACTTGGTTTGTGTTTCTGCTACCTGGCGGGTCACACGTTCATTCAGGGACTTATCATTAATAGCCACGTACTTGCTCCTATAATTAAAAGCTCCTTGATAATTACCCATGGCAGAATCTAGCATGGCTCTATGGTTATAGATCTCGCCAAATGTGTATTGATCTGCCCCATATTGAATAGCAGTTTTTTCTGCGTCCACCATCCAGTTTAAAGCGTCTGGATAATTTTTTAATAGCGTATAAGCGTGGCCAATATTTTGTTGTACCAATGCAACACCTTGTTTGGATTGATTTTCCTGACTAATTTCTAGCGCTTTTTTTAAATGGGGAATGGCATCTTCATATCGCTCCAAGCGAATATTAATGGCTCCCAGATTATTATAGCAGACAACTACCCCTCTTTTAAAATTTGATTTTTCAAAATTGGCTTTGGCTTTTTCTAAATATTCCAAAGCTTTTGGATAGTCTAAAAGGTTTACATAAACATTGGTGAGGTTAATTTGAGAAATCCCAATATTTCTATAGTCATTGTTTTTACTGGCATTATCAATACATAGGTTATAGTACTTGATAGCTTCTGGAAAATTCTTGATATCCATATGAAGTTTACCCAAATTATTCAGGGTGCCTGCAATGTCTTTATCCTTAGTTGCATCTTGAATTTTCAAAGACTTGACCATATAATCAATGGCAATATCTTTTTCGCCTTTTTCATTATACATTAATCCCAAAGCATGATAAGTAGCAGATAGCCCTTTTTGATTTTTGGTTTTCAGGAATATCTTTTCTGCTTTTTCCAAAGCTGCAATGGCATTGCTGTATTGTTGCATAAGCAAATAGGCCTGCCCAATATTTCTATAAGTTAGCCCTTGCTGGTTTTCATCTTTGAGTTCTGTCCAGATTACTATTGACTCTTGAAAAAAGGGTAAAGCTTTTAAAGGGTTGGTTTTGTACAAAAAGAAATTACCCTTAACATCTAAAGAGCCAGCAATACCTGGTTTGAATTTTAGTAGTTTGGCTTTTTCAGTAGCCTGATTGGCATATGAAAAAGTGTTTACTGAATCCGTTGTTGAATACCTATAAGCTATCTTGTTTAAGATATTTACTTGAATAGTATCTAGTCTACTATTTTTAAGTAGATTTTTTAAACTGTCAATTTCTTTGTTCAATTGTGCCTGAGCAACAAAGGGCAAAGTAAAAAGCAGCAAAAACAGTGTTTTAGGGATAAACCGTTGCAGCATAACCAAATGTAATTCTTAGCCCATTAAATTCCTTCAAAATTTTGTCTATCTGATTGATTTTGAAGCGGAATAAGCTTTTTTAGAGCCGCTTTGCGTATTTTTAATCCATTCTCAAAAGATCCAGTCAATTGCATTTCTGGCAAAAAAAATCAAATGGTCCAAATTACAAGGGTTACAGATATCCAAGAACTAAGAGGTATTCAAGCATTACAAACGGAGAATCTCCGTAAGAATGTTGATGCAAATGAAGCAGCCAGTCAGGGTTTTCTAATGGCAGAGTATAGTTTGGAATTTCTGCAATCCATGCACCAAGCTGCTCCTAGCATCATTGCCAAAGATGACAACAAAGTAGTAGGCTATGCTTTGGTAGCAACTAAGGCAGTTAGAGATAAACACGATTTGCTAGCAGACTTATTCAATACCATTGACCAAACCGATTTTGAAGGAAAAACACTTGCCAATACTTCCTATGTTGTAGTTGGCCAACTCTGTGTTTCAAAAGATTATCGCGGTCAAGGATTGGTGCAACAACTTTATGGTCATTTTAGGGAGTGCTTAGAAACCGAATATGAATTTTGTATAACGGATGTTGCACAAGCCAATGCCCGTTCCTTAAAAGCGCACAAAAATACCGGCTTTCAAGTCATTGATACCCTTAGTTATGGTGGTATAGCTTGGGATATAGTCCTCTGGGATTGGAGGAAATAATACTAAAGACGGGTAGAGTAAATTTTAACAATGTAAAGTTAGCTTTACATTTTATTCTTTCTTAATTTTAAGAAAAAAATGCAAAAAAGCTTTCTTTTACCATACAGGTTTAAAACTGTTGGAGCGGTC
>NCHJ01000018.1 GCA_002256765.1 Bacteroidetes bacterium 24-39-8 | reverse complement strand
TCAAAGAAAATATCCCAGCCAAACACAAAATATTTATCAATGAGATGCAGGCAGGTGATGAGGTTTATATGTATGGTGTAGTGGTAGGTAAACTAACAACTGCTGTTCAATCTGGTATGCTCATGACAACAACCAATACGGTTCATGCCGCAGAGCCATATGCTTATAAGGCCGTGGATTATCATTGGAAAGCGCCGGATGTGTCTGCCTTTAAGGATAAGTCCTTTATGGGTTATTATAGAACAGATGGAAAAGTAGGTACGGCCAATTATTGGTTATTTATCCCAACCGTGTTTTGTGAGAATAGGAATTTAGACGTGATCAAAGAAGCCTTGCACCATAGTTTGGGCTATGCGGTTACGGGAAAATACTTGCAATATGCCAAGTTGTTAGCCCAAAGCATTGAGAAAAAAGAAGACATTCATAATATTGATTTTCAAACATCAGACCCAATTACCAAGAGAGTTTTTCCCAATATAGATGGAATTAAGTTTCTAAATCACCAAGGTGGTTGTGGCGGTACTAGACAGGATGCCAATACCTTGAGCAAGTTATTGGCTGCTTATGCGGATCATCCAAATGTAGCTGGTATTACCTTATTGAGTTTGGGTTGTCAGCACTTGCAAATGGCACAATTGCAAGAAGACATCAAATTAAGGAATCCTCATTTTAATAAACCCATTTTTGCTTTTGAACAGCAACAGTCTAAAACAGAAGAATCGCTGATTAAGGAAGCCATTCTACAAACATTTGCTGGACTGGTTGAAGCTAATCAAATTAAAAGAACGCCTGCCCCATTAAGCAAATTGGTCTTGGGTGTTAAATGTGGTGGAAGCGATGGATTTAGTGGCATTTCTGCTAATCCAGCTGTTGGAGTTACAGCTGATCTTTTAGTGGCTTTGGGCGGAACGGTTTTATTGGCGGAATTTCCAGAATTATGTGGTGCTGAACAAGACTTGATTGATAGGTGTAATTCAGCGGCTATTGCCCAAAAGTTTATTCATTTAATGCAAACCTATGATGCGCAGGCACATGCTGTTGGTTCTGGTTTTCACATGAATCCATCTCCAGGCAATATCAAAGACGGTTTGATTACTGACGCAATCAAAAGTACTGGTGCGGCAAAGAAAGGGGGCTATTCTCCCGTAACAGATGTGTTGGATTATACAGAACCAGCCACCAAACCTGGATTGAATTTAGTATGTACTCCTGGGAATGATGTGGAAGCTACAACAGGTAAAGCAGCTTCAGGTGCTACGCTGATTTTATTTACAACTGGTTTGGGTACCCCAACAGGAAATCCTGTTTGTCCAGTGATTAAAGTGGCAACCAATTCACAATTGGCTAATAGAATGTCTGATATCATTGATATTGATACGGGAGGCATTATCAGTGGAGAAAAAACAGTGCAAGAAATGGGTGCTGAAATTTTGGAATACTGTATAAATGCAGCAAGTGGTAGAACCATTCCAAAAGCGGTACAATTGGGACAAGATGATTTTATTCCATGGAAAAGAGGGGTAAGTCTTTAGAAGAGAATCATTCCGAAATCGGTTTCGAAGCTTTTATTGTTGGTCCATCTAAAACTGCCGAAATTGAAGATGCTTGATACGTATATTTTTAAACAATTGCTATATATGAAAAAAATCCTGCTATTGCTGGCATTTGCCGCCTTGCAATTTTCTCTGAATGCCCAGTCTAAAACCTTGAATGATCCCAAAATGGATTGGTGGAAAGAAGCCCGTTTTGGCATGTTCATTCACTGGGGTCTTTATGCTGTTCCCGCTGGAACCTATGATGGTAAACAGATTCCCGGTATTGGAGAATGGATCATGAATAGGGGAAAGATTCCCATGTCTGTGTATCAAACCTATCCTGCCAAATTTAACCCCGTAAAATTCAATGCGGATGCTTGGGTAAAACTGGCTAGCGAAGCGGGTATGAAATACTTGGTCATCACTAGTAAGCATCACGATGGTTTTGCCATGTTTAAATCAAAGGATCCATTTAATATTGTAGACGCTACTCCATTTAAAAAAGATCCCATTAAAGAATTGGCAGAAGCTTGTAAAAAATACAAGATTCGTTTTGGTCTTTATTATTCTCAGGCACAGGACTGGAACCACCCAGGTGGTGCAGCCAGTGGTGGACATTGGGACTCTGCACAGAATGGTAGTATGGACAAGTATATTGATGAAGTGGCCGTACCCCAGGTAAAAGAAATTTTGGATGCCTATAATCCTGCTATTATCTGGTGGGATACGCCTACCAATATGAATCCTGAACGCGCTACCAAATTGGCAGACCTTTTAAAAAATAGACCTGATATTATTACCAATAATCGGTTAGGTGGTGGATATGAAGGAGACTTGGAAACACCGGAACAATATATTCCGGCCACTGGCATTCCTGGTAAGAACTGGGAGAGTTGTATGACCATGAATGATACCTGGGGTTTTAAAAGTTATGACCAGAATTGGAAGAGTACCAAGGTCTTGATTCGCAACCTAATAGATATTGCTTCTAAGGGTGGTAACTATTTGTTGAATGTAGGGCCCACTGAGGAAGGCATTATTCCAGAACCATCTGTTGAAAGACTAAAACAAGTAGGTGCTTGGCTCAAACCCAATGCAGACGCTATTTACGGCAGCAAAGCTAGTCCTTTTACGTATTTACGTTGGGGTAGGGCTACTCAGAAAAACAACAAATTGTTCTTGCATGTTTTTGAATGGCCTGTTGATGGCAAGTTGAAAATACCCATGAATAATGCCATTACAAAAGCACAATTGTTAGCCAATTCAAAAACAAAAATTGCCATTAGTAGAGATGGATTATATGCTGTATTACAATTACCCAAAACAGCTCCCGATACTATTGCAACTGTCATTGCTTTAGACATTAATGGACCTGTTCAATTGTCCATTACAGAACCTATTCCATCCACTGGAAAAACGGCCACTGCATCTTCTCAAGACTCTGATAAATTTAGTCCAGCCAATGTATTAGATGGTGAAGGTAAAACCGTTTGGAAAGCAGCAGCAGATCAAAAAACTGCTTGGTTGCAGATTGATTTGGGAAAACCCTATAGCATTGGCGCCATGGCTGCTACAGAAGTAGGTGGCAATATTCAACAATACAAATTGGAATACCAATCCGGCGCTGAGTGGAAGACCTTGTTAGAAGCAAAGGGTTTGGGTTCTTCTGCTTTTAAAGTCTTTGATCCCGTTAAAGCACAGGTTTTTAGATTAAGTATTTTGCAAGCAAAAGCAGCACCTCAAATCAAAGACTTACAATTGCTATTTGAGGAATAGGAACAATCATCAATAAGTTTGTGCTATTAACCTAAAATTATTTTTAAAACGATTAAATTCAAAGGATGAACAAAAAATTACTTGTCTCCATTTTTAGCCTAACAAGTTTGTGGTTAACTGTTGCTGCACAGAAGAGGGTGGTTCTGGACAATTATTACAACAATGAAATCAATGCTAAAACGGGTATGCCCTTTCACTATCTCTGGACAGATACTGCCATGAGTGGGTTCTCTCAATTTGGAGAACTTTTTAAAGCAAAAGGAGGGGTGCTGTCTACGCTTTCTACTAAACCAGACAAACAGGCTTTAAAAAATACTGATATTTTTATCATGGTAGATCCAGATACCAAAGATGAATCTGCCAATCCCAAGTATATGGACGCCACTACTGCTGCTAGTATTGCAGCTTGGGTAAAAAAGGGTGGGGTATTATTATTAATGGCCAATAACTATAAGAATGCAGAATTGGATAGTATTGGTTTATTGACCAACTATTTTGGCATGCAGTTTACGCATGAAACCCTGCATCCTGAACTATCAGAAAAAGGAAAGCCAAGGAATTTTAATAGTTGTGCTTCTGTGAATTTGCCCAATCATCCATTATTTGCTGGGGTATCAAAAGTATTTCTAAAAGAAGTAGCACCCATTACCCTAGAAGGCCCAGCCAAAGACATTCTTACGGAAAATGGACAGACCTTGATTGCAGAAGCCAAATATGGCAAGGGATATGTATTAGTCATTGGAGACCCTTGGTTATACAATGAATATATTGAGCATTTTTACTTGCCCGCTGATTTTGAAAATGGAAAAGCGGCCAGGAATTTAGTGAACTTGTTGATGAGTAAATAGAGGGTTTAGAAAACTTTCATAAACACTCAGTTATTGAAAGAACCAATTAAATAAAAGAGGCTGACTCAATTCAATAAGTCAGCCTCTTAATTTAGGGATATTGGATCTTACTTGATCCTTTTGGATTCAGATTCTAAACCTGTTTCTCTTTGTCTTGCAGCTTTTACTTGAGAGCTACCAAATCTATAGCTAAAGCTCAAACGAAGGGTTTGACTTTCCCAATAACCACCACCGTTAATATAGAGGCCACCAAAATTGCTGGTTGCTTTCCAAGGGCTGGTACGGAAGATATCAGTAACGCTTAGTTTAATAGTTGCTTTCTTTTCCATCAAGAGTTTTTGGACACCCAGGTCAACACCACCTTGTGGCTTGGTCATCCAAGTAGCACCCCAAACACTGGGTCCGCTAAACCATCCACTCAATTCTGCGGTATAGTCTTTGCCTAATTTAAAACTGTTTTGCATATAAGCGCCATAGACAGGGATTTCTGTATGCACTTTACTGGCGCCTATTTCGCCGTCAAATACTTGGTAGTTATAATAGATATTGGCATAACCTGTCCACCATTTAGTAAGGCTTAAAGGAGAACCAACCGTTAAACTATAAATCTGTTGGATAGCCAAATTTTTTTGTTGTACAAAGGTGGCATTACCAATGGTATCAGTAGTTTGAGTGGTAAAGTCTTTTACATAACTATATCCAAGGGTAGTAGTAATTTTTGACTTGAATGTATGCGCAAACTCAATATTATCAGTGTATTGCGGACGCAGAAAGGCATTTCCTTTTTCATAAGTTAACTCATCCAATTTATTTTCAAAGGGATTTAAGTCTTGATAAGAAGGCCTGTCAATTCTTCTACTATAGGTCAAATTCAAGGTATGTTTTGGATTAATGGTATAAGTAATAGCCGCACTAGGGAAAAAGTCTAAATAGTTTTTCTTTACTTCATTGTCTGTCTGCACAAGTCCATCGGCCCTAGTTAAGACTCCTAGACTATTGGTTTGTTCCAAACGAAGACCACCTTGAAAACTCCATTTAGGATTAAACTGGCGCTGATAGTTTATATAAGCCGCATTCACATTTTCATCATAACTAAAACTATTGCTGCGCGATTCTATTTTTGTAACAGTACCATTAACGTCTGTATAAAAATCAAAGCTGTTCTTGGTTTTTACCAAACTGAATTTGGCACCATATCCTAATTTCCCCTTCAACTTTGGAAGTTCTACGTCTATTTTAGAAGTAAGGATATCAATATCAGTTGGGGTATAGTTTCTATTGGTGATTTGGTAGAGTAGGTTGCCATTTTTGTCATAGTAATTATTGGGTTGGTAAGAATTACCTCGCCCGCGGAACTGTCCGTAATCCGCATCAAAATTGATTTCTTTACCAGTGGTATCTGCATACCTATAGTTGATATTACCATTGACATTGGTTCTATTCATGGGTACCGTATTCTTGGCTACCAGTTTTTTAATAAACTGACCTGTTGGCTTGTAATAAACATCGGTTTCTCCTGAGCTGCTCCATTCTCCGTCACTGGTATTAGCAGTAACCATAAAACCTAGCGTGCTTTTTGGATTCATGAAAAGATCAGCACCTGCTTTGATATTAAAATTCTTGTTGTTGTTAATATTCACACTGTGTTGGTCATAAATGGTATCTCTTTGTTCACGATAGAGGTCCAAACCATTTTCATATGCTCCTAAATTGCCACTGATATTGCTAAATAGGTTAATCTTTTTGTCACGGTAGTTTAGGTTCACACCAGCATTTCCTTTTGGCGTTACACCTTGAACAAATCCCGCATTCACACTACCATTGGTGCCGTATTTTTTATTCTTCTTTAACCGAATATTGATAATACCAGCATTTCCGCTAGCGTCATATTTGGCGCTGGGGTTGCTGATCATTTCAATGGCTTCAATGTCTGAGCTATTAATACTTTTAAGATAGGCTGCAAGGTCCTGACCGTTCAACTGACTCATTTTGCCGTCAATGTAGATTTTAACGCCAGACTTTCCCTTCATGTTAATATTCTCATTGTTGTCAACCTGAACACCGGGACTTTTTTGCAAGAGTTCTAGTGCATTACTTCCTGTTGCATTAATGCTATTCTCTACATTGAAAATAGTTTTATCAGCCTTGATTTCTATCATGGGCTTTTTAGAAACTACAGTTACTTCAGCTAACTGATTGGCAGAAAGATTCAATACCATAGTTGGTAGTTGAATGTCTTTTCCATCTTCTAATTTGAAAGCATTGCTGTATTTTTTTTCAGTATTCAATCCTTGGTAAGAAAGAATATAATTGCCTGATACGGAACTACTTAACTCATAGCGTCCGTCATTTTCTGTAATAGCTGTCTTGACCAAACTGCTATCTTTTTGTTGAAGTAATGCTACGGTTACTCCGCTGAAAGCCTTGCTATACTTATCTTGTACAGTTCCGCTTACTGTTGTCTTTGTTTGTGCAAAACTGCTTGCTGTAAATAGTAGTGCAGTTGCCATGCTCACAATTTCCTTAATCATCTTAGTTAGTTTTTGTATGGTTAGTACGAAGATGACAGCGAATAGTTACAAAACTTGTAAGCTTTAGTGAGGAGCAGCCAAAGAAGAGGATAAGTGGTGTTAATGAAAGTTAATCTGAGGAAGAAGACAGTGTTTGAAATTCAACATCAGAAAGGGGAGGAGGAAAGAAACAAATAAAAAAGCCCCAATCTTTTGATTGAGGCTTTCAAAAAAATATGAAACAATTACAAAGTCTTCAACACTTCGTTCATATTTCTTACAGCGTCTGCACTTTTGTTAAATGCAGCTTGCTCTTCTTCATTCAATTTGAAATCCAAGATTTTCTCCCAGCCATTTTTACCAATGACAACAGGAACACCTAAGCAAATATCGCTTTGACCATATTCCCCTTCTAAGCTTACGCAGCAAGTGAATAGTTTTTTCTCATCACGTAAAATGCTTTCTACTAATGCTGCTCCGGCTGCACCTGGTGCATACCAAGCAGAAGTACCTATCAATTTTGTTAGGGTAGCTCCACCAACCATTGTATCTGCAACTATTTGATCCTGTTGCTCTTTGGTCAAGAAATTGCTAACAGGAGCACTGTTCCAAGTGGCGTGACGGATCAAAGGAATCATGGTAGTATCACCGTGTCCACCAACTACTACTGCATTCAAATCTGCAGGGCTGCAATTTAAATGTTGGCTTAATTGATATTTGAAACGAGCACTATCCAAAGTACCACCCATACCAATGATGCGGTTTTTAGGAAGGCCTGTTGATTTCAATGCCAAATAAGTCATGGTATCCATTGGATTACTAATCACAATGATGATGGCATTGGGTGAATATTTCAGAATGTTTTCAGCTACTCCCTTTACAATACCAGCATTGGTACCAATTAGGTCTTCACGTGTCATACCTGGTTTACGAGGAATTCCAGAAGTGATGACTACCACGTCTGAGTTGGCAGTTTTGGAATAGTCATTAGTGCTTCCACTAATCTTAGTGTCAAAACCAAGCAAGGCAGCTGTCTGCATCATGTCTTGAGCCTTGCCTTCAGCTAAGCCTTCTTTGATGTCTAAAATCACCAATTCTTGTGCCAGTGCGGCACGTGCGATGTTGTCGGCACAGGTTGCTCCTACGGCACCAGCACCTACTACTGTAACTTTCATATGCGTTAACTATTTAAAAATGATTAATTCTACGCGTAAAGTTACAGAATAGCTTGGCTTCTGCCTTATATAATTGTGTTATTTCTATTTAAGTAAAGGCAATAATTGGGGCATTTCTGCTCCGCCGTCAAAGGCTTTTACAAACAGGCCTTTTTTGTCATAAACGGCCACAAATGGCGTAAACTTAACCCTATAAAATGCGGGTACCATATACTTAGGATCCCTTCCTGCATACATGTTGGGATATTTGTACAAATCCAATACATAGAAAAACTCCTTGATCAGTTCCATCTCTTTGTAACTGATCCAGACAAAATTTACGTGTTTCAATTTGTCAATATTCTTGACAATTTCTCTTGCCTCGTGTGTGCAATGGGCACAATCAGGACTAAAATAAATAATCACTGTTGGAACATTTTTGGGCAATTGATCCCTTGTAAGCCAGCTATTGTCAAATTTCTGGATCCTGAAAGCGGGCATATGGTTATCCTTCTTATAAGGAGGTAGGGTATCTGGTTGTACCTGGGCTTGTAGATTTGCAAAAGCAATTACTAAGAACAAAAAAAGGATTAGTTTCTTGGTCATGGTAGAAATATTAAACATTGCTATTGTTTTTTGCAGCCTCTAGCATCCGCATTTGTTTGGCGTCTTGCAAGAATTCGGAAGCAAAAATAAAGTCATTGAGTAATTTGTCTTTGCTAAAAATGATGTCTTTATTGGAGCCTTCCCATTGTTTTTGGCCATTGTATAAATACACAATATGGTCTCCAATTTCCATCACAGAGTTCATGTCATGGGTAATTACAATGGTGGTAATTTGAAACTCGTCTGTAATTTCTTTGATCAGTTTGTCAATGACCATGGATGTTTGTGGGTCTAATCCTGAATTAGGCTCGTCACAGAATAAATATTTGGGATTCAGCACAATGGCCCTAGCAATACCCACCCGCTTTTTCATTCCGCCGCTAATTTCTGAAGGGTAGCGTTTGTGCGCATCTTTTAAATTGACCCTATCCAATACTTCATTGACACGTTTTCTTTTTTCGGCCACGGTCCACCTAGTAAACATGTCTAAGGGAAACAATACATTTTGTTCCACTGTCATAGAATCAAAAAGGGCTGTTCCTTGAAAGAGCATGCCAATTTGTTGTCTCAGTTGTTTGCGGGTATCATTGTCCATAGCAAACATATCGTCTCCATTGTACAAAATCTGCCCCTTGTCTGGTTTAAACAAACCCACCATACACTTGGTTAACACTGTCTTGCCACTACCGCTAGTGCCAATAATCAGGTTGCACTTGCCCGGCTCCATAATGGCGCTAACGTCATTAAGAATAACCCTTTCTCCAAATTGTTTGACTATGTTGCGGATTTCAATCATCTGAGTGCAAACTACAATTTTGTTCTATAAGACTGGAACTTGGTTTCTTAATAAATCTGCAAATTCGTCTCTTTTGCGAATTAGGTGGGCTTCTCCACCAAGAACCATTACTTCTGCTGGTTTATAACGGGAATTATAATTACTGGACATTTCAAATCCATAAGCCCCAGCATTATAAATGGCCAAAACATCGCCCTCGCGTACCTCATGCAATTTGCGATTGGTTCCAAATGTATCTGTTTCACAAATATTACCTGTTATGGTATATGGATGAGTTGCTCCCGATGGATTACTAATATTTTCAATACGGTGGTAAGCATCATACATCATGGGTCTAATCAAATGATTGAGTCCAGTATCAATTCCTGCAAACACGGTGTTGCCTGATTGTTTGAGCACATTTACAGTTGACAATAGGTATCCACATTCACTAACTATATATTTTCCTGGCTCAAACCAACAATGGAATTTTTTGCCGTATTGCGTTTCTAAATTTTTTTGAAAGCGAGCAATTTCTGCGCCTAGTTCATCAATATGGGTAATAGGATCGCTGTCTTTATATGCTACTTTAAATCCACCTCCCATGTCTAGAAAATCTAGTTCAGGAAAATGGGGAACCAACGCCGCAAACACATCGGCCACTTGCATGAACACCGCTACTTCTTTGATCTCAGAACCTGTGTGTATATGTAACCCACGGATATATAAATTGTATTTTTTTACTAGTTCCAAAATCTGATCTAGTTGGTCAATGGGAATCCCAAATTTGCTATTGTCATGGCCAGTTGAGATTTTCAAATTGCCACCTGCCATAATATTGGGTCGCAAGCGAATTCCTACGGGATAATCATGGCCATAAGCAGCACCAAATTTCTCTAAATTAGACAGACTGTCTATGTTTACATTAATACCCAAAGACACGGCTTCTTGAATCTCTGAAAAATGAATTCCGTTGCTGGTATAGAGTACTCTTTCTGGTGCTACCCCTACGTGCAAAGCCAATTTGGCTTCATTGATAGAACTACAATCAATATCGCATCCAATAGATGCTACATGTTTGAGTATATTAATATTAGTCAGGGATTTACAGGCATAAAAAAATCGGGTATCCGAATCCTGAAAAGCCATTTTTAATTGACTGTATTGTTGGCTGATTTTGTCAGCGTTATAAACATATACGGGCGTACCATAGGTATTGGCAATGGCTGCCAATGTTTCAAAAGACAATGCTTGCATTTGCCAAAGATAATTTAATGGAAATAAACAGAGCGATTATTCGGGCTGATCCTTGTTGTCAGCATCAGATTCAGTTGAATCATCTTCAGCTTCTGGGCCTTCTGATTCATTTTCTGAATGGGTTGTTGCTTCATTAGTTTCAGTGTCTGTATCAGTGTTCTCTGATGCTTCAGTAGCTTCAACTTCAGTTTCTTCTGGAGCCAACACCAATTCGCCGTCTTCATTCACCGCTACTACTTCAGAAATATCGCCTTCTTCTCCTGGTAGGGTACCTGCCAAAGAGGGGGTTCCAATATTTTCTGCTACTGGTAAATCAGTAAAGTCTTCAGGTCTGGTTCCTTCTACCATTTGCTCGGCCAATACCTCTCTGATCTTTGGAAGGTCAGAAGCAGAATTAATGCCAAAATAATCCATGAAGTTCTTAGAAGTAGCGTATACCAAGGGTTTGCCCGGTGCGTGTTCGTTACGACCGCTAATTAAAATCAGTTCCTTTTCAAGTAATTTCTGAATGCTATAATCGCTATTTACACCACGGATGGCTTCAATTTCTCCCTTGGTAATGGGTTGTTTGTAAGCAATAATAGCCAGTGTTTCTAGTGCCGCATTGGAGAGTCTTTTTAAGAACTTGTCTCCGTTTAATTGGGCAATGGTTTTATGGTAATCCTTCTTGGTTAGGAACTGCCAGCCTCCGCCGCTTTCCTTTACCTCAAAGGGGTAAAATTCAGAATCGTATTTTTCTTTGATGCCTTGTAGCGCACTGTCTACCTGGTCAGGCATGATCCTTTCTTCCAAGAATCCAAAACTATTGTTGATCAGTTCTACAATGTCCAAAGAAGTCAGTGGTTTGTCACTGGCAAAAATCAGTACTTCAATATGCGGTATAATGGTGCTAATTTCCAAGGCTTGCGTTTCTGTATCGTTAGTAATGGGTTTGAAAAGATAGGAATATTATCCTTGCAAAGCAGCTGCACCACTTACAATCTCAGTTAACTCTGTAGTAATAGCTGCCTGACGTGCACGGTTATAGCTAATCTTCAGAGACTTAAGAAGTTCGTTGGCGTTTTCACTGGCTTTGTCCATGGCCGTCATGCGTGCTCCGTGTTCGCTGGCATTGCCATCCAATACGGCTTTGTATAATTGGGTGTTCAGGATCTTTGGCATCAATTCTTCAATCAGGGTTTCAACCGCTGGTTCAAAGATGAAATCGGTATTTTTTGCGCCTACTTTCTTGGCCACTTTTGGAATGGGTAAGAACGGCTCTGCAACATATGCCTGTGTTGCTGCATTTTTAAATTCGCTGTAGATAATTTCTATGGCGTCAAATTCCTTGTTTTCAAAAGCCTTCATAGCAGCTTGTGCAGCGGCTTGAACGGTTTCAAATTTTAGGTTTAAGAAAATGTCTTTATAAGTTTCGTTGGTTTTAAAACCAGACTTGGTCAAGGCTTCATATCCTTTTTTACCAATATTCCAAATAGCCACATTGCCTTTATTGAATTGGGCTTGGTATTTTTCTGCAATGGTAGCTTTTGCTAATTTGATGATATTGGCATTATAACCTCCACAAAGTCCGCGGTCACTGGTTACAACAATCAATAATACTTTTTCAATGGTACGTTCTTCAGCCAATTTAAGGGTTACACCGCCTTCAATGCTGCTCACAATATTGCTCAACATATCCTGCAATTTCTTGGCATAAGGGCGCATTTGGGTAATGCTGTCCTGAGCCCTACGCAATTTAGCGGCACTAACCATTTTCATGGCTTTGGTAATTTGCTGGGTGCTTTGAACACTCTTAATCCTATTACGTACTTCTTTTAATTGACCTGCCATATCTTGATTTTCTAAAAATTCTAGGTTTGGGACCCTGATTAGAAGTCCTGTTTCGGGATGCAAAAGTAGCAGAAACGGCCTGAAATTCCATCCTTTCGGCCAAAAAACAGGGAATGTGGAAAATTTTGGGCGGTTTTAACCCTGCCATCGCCCTTTAGGGCAAAAAAAGGGGGGATTTATAGGGGTACAACCAATCCCACTCCGTTTTGGGTGGTGGTTAGTTGCAGGTTACCCAGGTATTGGTTGAGCAATTTGCCATTCTGCTGGTGTTGCACATATTGAATTAGGTCAAATACCAATAAAAAAGCGCCTTGTAGAATCAAACTGCTGCCATATCCCTTGGTTTGATCATTACTTTGGGTATTTCCTTTTTCTTGTAAATACATGCCAGTAGTCATATAAGCTACATCTAGTCCCGTATTTAATAGGAGTAGGGAGGAGATTTTTTGCTGTGCTTTTACATTGTCTGCCAAAGTATAATGAAGCTTTTTGGTTTGTTGTAGCCTATACAATCCATATCCAGCAATAGCTAGGTTCACGGTGTTGAAATAAGCGTTCATGCGGTGAAAATGCTGTTTTGAACCCGTGAGATTGCCCGCAGAAATACTGCCTTGCACAATATTGGCTGCTGACCAAGCCAACAGAACAGAAAGATTGGTCTGATTCAATTGATTCCTTCTATTAGCCACGGAATCCATGACGTTGAAGTTATATACCTGAGGATTGTTTTTGGGCAAGGAATCAACTTTGTTATCCTGTGCCTGGCCACTGATGCCCATAAGACAAGCGCCCATTAGTATCAATAGATATTTCATTGGCCTAAAATTAGCCAATAGGTTCTGACTTTGTTAGGGAAGCCCCAAATTTTACAAAACATTAGTGAAAGGGGCGGCAAGGCCTGAAAATCTTTACCTTTGTCCTCCTTTTGTAAAAAACTGCTGCCATTTTGTCTAAATGTGCTGGGTAGCATCGTTTTTGACTAGGAAAAGCAACCATTAAAGAACTGATTTATACAATAGAACCATATGTTGAAATTCATATCAAAATTATTCGGTGGTAGTAAGAGCGAGAAAGATGTGCAGCAGATCATGCCCATTGTTCAAAAAGTAAATGCTTTTTTCCAAGAATACCAATCCCTGTCTAATGATGCTTTACGCGCCAAAACACAGGAATTCAAACAACGCATTAAAACCCATCTCACTGATATTGACGCAGTGATTGCCAATAAGCAAGCGGAAGCTGAAGCATTGCCCTTGACAGATATTCACGGTAGGGATACTATTTACCAAGAGGTGGACAAATTGCGCAAAGACCGAAACAAGAAGATTGAAGAAGCTTTGGCTTTGATTCAAGCAGAAGCTTTTGCGGTGGTTAAAGAAACAGCTAGAAGGTTTAAAGAAAATACAGAGATCATCAGTTCAGCTACTGAACTAGACAGAAATCTGAGCGTGAAAAAAGACTATGTTACCATTAAAGGGGAAGAGTCTGTTTTCAAAAATACTTGGACAGCTGGTGGTGGTCAGGTTACTTGGAATATGCAGCACTATGACGTGCAGTTGATTGGTGGTAGCGTATTGCATTCAGGTAAGATTGCTGAAATGGCAACGGGTGAGGGTAAGACCTTGGTGTCTACGTTGCCTGCTTATTTAAATGCATTGGCTGGAGAAGGGGTGCATATTGTAACGGTGAATGATTATTTGGCCCGAAGGGATAGTGAGTGGAACGGAACCATTTTTGAATGGTTGGGAATTACGGTGGATTGTATTGACAAACACGAACCCAATAGTGAAGCCAGAAGAAACGCTTACTTGGCCGATATTACTTATGGTACCAATAACGAATTTGGTTTTGACTACCTGCGTGATAATATGGTGCATACACCAGAAGAAATGGTGCAACGCAAACACCATTATGCTATGGTGGATGAAGTAGATTCTGTGTTGATTGATGATGCTCGTACACCCCTGATTATTTCTGGTCCTATTGGTCACAATACTGGTGAACAACAATTCTTTGACTTGAAGCCTAGGATTGAAAAATTGGTGGATGCACAAAAACGTGCTACCAACCAATTCTTAAACGAAGCCAAGAAAAAAATTGCTGAAGGAAACGATGATCCAAAAGATGGTGGACTAGCCCTGTTCCGCGCCCACCGTGGATTACCTAAGAATAATGCTTTGATCAAATTCTTGAGTGAACCTGGTATTCGAGTAAAATTACAGAAAGCAGAAAACTTTTATTTAGCAGATCAAAGCCGCGAAATGCCTACGGCCGATGCGGAACTGTTTTTCTATATTGATGAAAAAAATAACTCTGTTGAATTAACCGATAAAGGGATTCAACTCATTACCGGTTCTGGTGAAGATCCTACCTTCTTTATCTTACCAGATATCAGCGTTTCATTAGCATCAGTTGATAAACAAGCTGTGAGCGATGAAGAAAGATTGAGGGCCAAGGAATCCATTATCAATGACTATTCTGTTAAAGCCGATAGGATTCATACCGTACAACAATTGCTCAAAGCCTATACCTTATTTGATAAGGACGTTGAGTATGTGGTGATGGAAGGTTCTGTGAAAATTGTAGACGAACAAACGGGTCGTATCCTGGATGGTAGGCGCTATTCCGATGGTTTGCACCAAGCCATTGAAGCCAAAGAAAATGTGAAGATTGAAGCAGCTACACAAACCTATGCAACGGTAACCTTGCAGAACTATTTTAGAATGTACCACAAGTTGGCGGGTATGACTGGTACTGCGGAAACGGAAGCAGCAGAGCTTTGGGATATTTATAAATTAGACGTGGTTACGGTACCTACCAATGTGGTAGCTATTCGTAAAGATGATCAGGATTTGGTATTCAAAACCAAGCGTGAAAAATTTGGTGCGGTCATAGATGAGATTGTAAAACTAACCGATGCTGGACGTCCGGTCTTGGTAGGTACAACTTCTGTTGAAGTGAGTGAATTGCTCAGTAGAATGTTGCGTCAAAAACAAATTGCACACAATGTATTGAACGCCAAACAGCACGCAAGAGAAGCCCAAGTGGTTGCTGAAGCTGGTTTGCCTAAAGCCGTTACCATTGCCACAAATATGGCAGGTAGGGGTACCGATATTAAACTAGGACCAGGCGTAAAAGAAGCAGGTGGTTTGGCCATCCTGGGTACTGAGCGCCACGAATCTAGACGCGTAGACAGACAGTTACGTGGACGTGCTGGGCGTCAGGGTGATCCAGGTTCTACTTTATTCTTTGTGTCTTTAGAAGACGATTTAATGCGCATGTTTGGTAGTGAGCGAATTGCCAAAGTGATGGACTTTGCCGGATACAAAGAAGGTGAAGTAATTCAGCATAGCATGATTACCAAGTCTATTGAAAGGGCTCAAAAGAAAGTAGAAGAAAACAACTTTGGCATTCGTAAGCGTTTGTTGGAATATGACGATGTGATGAACAAACAGCGTACTGTGATCTACAGTAAACGTAACCACGCTTTGTTTGGAGAGCGCTTGGCACTTGACTTAGACAATGCTTTCTATACTGTTGCTGAAGGCTTGGTGAATTCCTTTAAAGAACAAAATGATCACGAAGGATTCCGTTTGGCAGTGATTGTGAATTTTGGCATTGATTCTAAAATCTCTGCAGATGAACTTGCTAAAACCAATGAACTACAATTAACAGAGAGATTGTACAATGAGGCGGTTGAAAATTACGAACGCAAGAAAGCGGATCTAGCTGCACAGAGTATTCCGGTATTTAAGAATATTCGTTTACAACAGGGTAACCATATTGAAAACGTGATTGTACCATTTACCGATGGCCGTAGGATGATGAATGTGTTGGCTTCTATGGACAAGACCATCAACTCTGGTGGAATGGAATTATTAAATGCACTAGAGCGCACTATTACATTGGGCTTTATTGATGATTCTTGGAAAGAGCATTTACGTTCTATGGATGACTTGAAACAAAGTGTGCAAACCGCTACTTATGAGCAGAAAGATCCGTTGGTGATTTATAAAATGGAAGCATTTGACCTATTCAAGAAAATGGATGGTGAAGTGAACCGTGAAATTGTTCAATTCCTTTGTCATTCAGCCATTCCATTAAGTGATGGAGATAATGTAAAAGAAGGACGCGCACAAAAAACTGATTTGAGTAGAATGCGCACCCAGAAAGAAGAATTGGATGCAGCTGGTCATGACAATGATTATATTGATCCTTCTGAATCGGTAAAACAACAGCCTGTTCAAGTAGGTCCAAAGATTGGCCGTAATGATCCTTGTCCTTGTGGAAGTGGGAAGAAGTTTAAGGCTTGTCACGGGAGAGAGAGTTAAGAGTGAAGAATGAAGAGTGAAGAGTGAAGGAAGAAGAAAGTTAAGAGTGAAGAGTTAAGAGTGAAGGAAGAAGAAGTGAATAGATAAGAGTGAAGAGTGAAGGAAGAAGAAGTGAAGAGATAAGAGTGAAGAGTGAAGAATGGGAAGAAAAGAAAAGTTCAAATAGATTGATATAAAAATGCCCCGAACTCGGGGCATTTTTATATTGAATAGGGTAGGGATCTAGTGATTAGAGTCGGTAGCTTAGGCCAAAGTCTACACAGAAAGATTTGATTTCTGAACTGGTATTGCTGGCATTGGTCCATTTGTATTTTCTGGTGCCAAAATTGAATTTGAAACGCAATTTGTTTTCAGGGGCAAAATCATAGAGTGCAATACCCCATCCTGTAAAATTGGGTGACCTGCTAACATCGGCGTAGCCTTCTTCTTTAATAGTTACTCCAGGAGAAACTCCTCCTTCTAGATAGAAGCCATTTAAAAACCAGAGGGCACCTAATAGCGCTTCATCTACAAAATAGCCAATCTCCTTCCATTTAACGGCTTCAAGTCCATTGCGTAAGGCAAATGGATAGAATCTGCCTCCCAATGGTTTATTGGTCATTTTGGCTTCTGTGAGTAATGTGGTTTTATTGGTAAAAGAACCGGGTTCTAAGCCGGCAATGGCAGCCACCCTTGCGTGTAATTGTTTGCTATAGGGGAGACCAATCAGGCCGTATTCTAGGGTGATTCTTGGTTGAATACCTTTTGATTTATAGAACTGTCCAAATGTGGCTTCTACTTTGGGATTGGCAATTCCTATACTAATATCCAATCTGCCATTATCTGATAATTTTGTTTTTTGTGCTAGAAGGGTAAAACTGCAAAAAATAAGGAGAATACTTAAAGGAAATTTTTTCTGAATCATCTTGTACTTTTTTTTACAAAACAAATATTTGTCCCCTTTTTTTGAATACCCTGAATTGGGTATTTTATGAGTTTGTAAGGGTTGCTTTGTTTACCTTTGCGCTTCAAAGGTTTTCTATGAAACTGAACCATTTTATTGACCATACCATTCTAAAGCCAACCACTCTTGTGGCTGATATTGACAAGCTTTGTGCTGAAGCCATTCAGTATGGGTTTGCGGCGGTTTGTGTGCCACCCAATTTTATCAAACAGGCCAAAGCACTTACCGCTGGTTCTGCAGTAAAAGTGGCTACGGTAATAGGTTTTCCTTTTGGATATAGTGCGGTAGAAGCCAAGATTGCAGAAATAGTTTTGGCCATGGTAGATGGGGTAGATGAACTAGATATGGTTTGTAATATTTCTGCTATCAAGAATAAGGATTTTACTTATATAGCCAATGAGATCAACCATATTATGCCCATTATCCGTTCTAAGGGTAAGACCATTAAAGTAATCATTGAATCGGGGGTATTAACCAAGGAAGAAATTATTGCCTGTTGCGATATTTATGGAGCGGCTGGAATTGATTATTTGAAAACATCCACGGGCTATGCAGAAAAAGGGGCATCAGTAGAAGACGTTGCCCTGTTTAGAGCCCATTTGCCCGCGCAGGTTCAAATTAAAGCATCTGGTGGCATTAGGGACTACGCTTTTGCCAAGCAATTGGTGGATGCTGGGGCCACTCGTTTGGGTTGCAGTGCCGGTGTGGCCATTGTTTCTGGTACTCCTGTGCAAGATTCAGGATATTAATTTAACTTGTAAGACTATTGCATACTATAGTCAATTAAAATATGAAGAACCCTAACTATTTATTTTTTTTATTGGTAGCCATTTTTTCTGGATTAATAGCTTTGGCCAATGATACGGTCATTGTAAAAAAAGACCCTAGAATGGATCAATTAACAACCAAGCAAAACCAGATTAACAAACACGCTAGTATGCTCACCAGTTCTGGTCAGTATAAGGGCTTTAGGGTACAGGTAGTCAGTACTTCAAATAGAGATAAGGCTTTTAAAGTAAAGTCTGATTTATTGACCCGTTTCCCGGATCAGAAATCTTATGCTTTATATCAATCGCCTAATTTCAAAGTACGCATTGGTAATTTTTTAAAGAAAGCTGATGCAGAAAAGTTTAGAAACCTAGTGAGCAAATATTATCCTACGGGAGTATTTATTGTGGAAGACGCCATTGATTATACGCCTACTAAGGAAGAAGAAGAAAATATGACCAACTAATTGAATGGAACTATTAATCACCATACAGAACTTAGCAAAAGCTTATGCTGCAGAATTTATTGCAGTTAGAAGGCATTTGCACGCCCACCCAGAATTGAGTTACCAAGAATTTGAAACCAGTTTATTTGTACAAGAACAACTCCGCGTAATGGGAATTGGTTTTGAACAAAAAGCAACAACTGGTTTGGTAGCATTGATAGAAGGAAGGGATCCCGCTAGTAGGGTCATTGCGCTCAGGGCAGATATGGATGCTTTGCAAATTCAGGAAGAGAATAAAGTTTCCTATTGTTCAGTAAACGATGGTGTGATGCATGCCTGTGGTCATGACGTGCATACCAGTATTTTGTTAGGCGCTGCAAAGATTTTGAATGAAACAAAGGATCAATGGTCTGGTACGGTAAAATTATTGTTCCAACCTGGCGAAGAAAAAAATCCGGGTGGAGCCAGTTTTATGATTAGAGATGGAGCTTTGCAAAACCCATCTCCCAGCGGCATTATTGCTTTACACGTACACCCCGGATTGCCCGTTGGTAAATTGAGTTTTAGAAAGGGTAGGGTAATGGCTAGCGCCGATGAAATTTATATAACCATTAAGGGTAAGGGCGGCCATGCGGCTGCTCCTCATTTAACAGCAGATACCATTTTGATTGCATCACAATTGATTGTGAGTTTGCAGCAAATCATTGCTAGAAATAATAATCCACTATCACCATCGGTATTGTCTATCTGTTCTATTCAGGGTGGGCATACTACTAATGTGATTCCTAGTGAAGTAAAACTGAAAGGAACATTTAGGGCCATGGATGAAGCTTGGCGTTTTAAAGCGCATGAGCTCATACGCAAGCAGGCCATTGGTTTGGTAGAGTCCATGGGTGGAGAAATTGATTTGTTGATAGACGTGGGTTATCCTACGGTTGACAATGATCCCAGTTTTACAGGAGCTAATTGGCAACTGGCTGAAACTTATATGGGAAAAGAAAATGTAGAAGAGACAGAGATGAGAATGGGTGCAGAAGATTTTGGTTATTATACTCAGCAAATTCCTGGTTGCTTTTTCAGACTTGGTGTTAGAAATGAAGCAAAGGGAATAGTTCATAATGTGCATACCCCACTATTTGACATTGATGAAAATGCTATTGAAACTGGCATGGGCATCATGGCTTGGTTGGGCGTAAATGCAAATATTGGTCACTAAAAAAACAGTATGTCTAAACACGCAGATTTAAGAAGAGAGCAAGCGTTGGAATATCATGCCAATGGCAGACCCGGCAAAATAGAAGTGGTTCCAACCAAGGAAGCCAAGACACAGCGAGATTTGAGTTTGGCTTATAGCCCTGGAGTGGCTGAGCCTTGTAAAGAAATTTTCAAAAACCCAGAAGACGTTTATAAATATACCGCCAAAGGAAACTTAGTTGGTGTGATTAGTAATGGTACAGCTGTATTGGGCTTGGGCGATATTGGTCCTGATGCTTCTAAACCTGTAATGGAAGGAAAGGCCGTACTGTTTAAAATCTTTGCGGATATTGACGTATTTGATATTGAGATCAATGAGAAAGATCCTGAGAAATTTGTACAAATTGTAAAGTCTTTAGAGCCCACTTTTGGGGGCATCAATTTAGAAGATATTAAAGCCCCTGAATGCTTTTATATAGAGCAGCAGTTAAAGGAGCAGATGAATATTCCAGTCATGCATGATGACCAACACGGTACCGCTATTATTAGTAGCGCTGCCATGCTCAATGCACTGGAATTACAGAAAAAGAAAATTGAGAAAGTTAGGTTTGTGATCAATGGTGCTGGTGCTGCTGCCATGGCTTGTATTCAATTGTATGTGGCGCTGGGTGCGCGATACGAGAACTTTATTGTTTTTGATAAGGATGGCGTTTTACATATAGGCAGAACTGATTTGGGTCCTATTAGAGAAAAATTTGCCGTAAAAAAATCTGACTGGACTTTGGAAAAAGCTATGAAGGATGCAGACGTTTTCTTAGGTCTAAGTGTGGGTAATGTGGTTACCCAAGACATGGTCCGTTCCATGGCTAAGAACCCCATTGTTTTTGCCATGGCCAATCCTGATCCAGAAATTACTTATCCTGATGCAGCTGCTGTAAGAAAGGATATTATTATGGCTACTGGAAGAACGGATTACCCCAATCAGGTAAACAATGTATTGGGCTTCCCTTATATTTTCCGTGGGGCTTTAGACGTGCGCGCCAAGCAAATTAATGAAGCCATGAAACTGGCTGCTGTAAGGGCTTTGGCTGATTTGGCCAAGACAGCAGTTCCCGATATTGTGAACATGGCTTATAACCAACAAAGCATGAGCTTTGGTCCGGAATATATTATTCCAAAACCACTGGATCCAAGATTGTTGGCAGCGGTAGCACCCGCTGTGGCAAAAGCTGCCATGGAATCTGGTGTGGCTCAAAAAAGCATCCATAATTGGGAAGCTTATGCGTTGGAATTGAACAAACGTTTGGGTCTGGATAATCAGTTGATGCGCGTGATAGGAACCAAAGCAAGAAAAGGTCCTAAGCGTTTGGTATTTGCAGAAGCCGATAACCAAAAAATTCTCAAAGCAGCTAGCATTATTTATGATGAGGGTATTGCTTATCCTATTTTATTAGGCGATCCTATCAAGATCAATCGCATAGCGGAACAGAACAATATTGACTTAACAGATTTGCCCATTATTGATCCACGTAGTGATGAAAATGAAGAGAAGCGTGAATTTTATGGTAATCTGTTTTTCAAGAAGCGTCAGCGCAAGGGCGTAAATGCTTATGAGAGCAAGAAATTGATGAAAGACCGCAACCATTATGGTTGTATGATGGTGGAAAACGGGGATGCTGATGCCATGCTTTCTGGATTAATCAAGAACTATGCAGAAGCCATTAGGCCTGCATTACAGATAGTTGGAACAGAGGAAGGTGTAAAGAAAATTGCTGGTATGTATTTGTTGTTGACCAAGAAGGGACCTTTGTTCTTGGCAGATACTACCGTGAACTTTAATCCAACTGCAGAAGAGCTGGCTGATATTACCATGATGGTGGCCAAGGAAGTGCGCACGTTTAACTTGACGCCTAGAATTGCCATGTTGAGTTATAGCAATTTTGGTAGCAGCGATTCACCTGAAGCAAAACTGGTGGCTCAAGCAACCAAGATTCTAAAACAAAGAAATCCTTCTTTGATTGTAGATGGAGAAATGCAAGGTAGTCTGGCGTTTAACAAAGAAATTCTAAAAGACAATTATCCCTTTAGCGAGTTGGTTGATGAGGAAGTAAATGTGCTCATGTTCCCTAACCTAACATCGGGTAACGTTACGTATAATTTATTAAAAGAAGTAGGCGGTGCCGATGCCATTGGACCTATTTTATTAGGATTAAAAAAGCCCGTACACGTATTACAGTTGGGTAGTAGTGTTCGTAATATAATTAATATGGCCATTGTGGCAGTGGTAGATGCACAATTGAAATGCAAGGGCAATATTGAAGAAGCGGTACAAACCAGTAGTTGGTGGAAGCGCTTGAAAAAAAGAAAAAAATAAATCATGAGTTTTTTCACCCACTTTGGAACCTTTTTATTGATGCTGAAAGGCATGTTCACCAAGCCTGAAAACTGGCGCATGTATTGGAAAGAATTCATGCACCAGTGTGCCGAAATTGGGATTGGTGCCCTGCCTATTGTGGTGATCATTTCTATTTTCCTAGGTGCGGTAACCACGGTACAAACGGCTTATCAATTGGTGAGTCCTTTGGTGCCTTTATCTACCATTGCACAGATTGTTAGGGATAGTATGATATTGGAATTATCGCCAACGGTATTGAGCATTGTATTGGCAGGTGTGGTAGGAAGTAAAATTGCTAGTGAGTTGGGTAATATGCGCATCAGTGAACAGATTGACGCATTAGAAATCATGGGCATTAATTCTAAGAGTTATTTAATCTTTCCTAAGATCTTGGCTGCGCTTTTAGTCATCCCTTGTTTGATTGTAATTTCTGCGGTATTGGGTATCTGGGGTGGAAGAACGGCTGGTGCCATGTCTGGTATTCTGGCCAATGATATTTTTGACGCGGGTCTTAGACAAAACCTAAACCTCTACAATATTAATTTTGCCCTATACAAGTCTTATACTTTTGCGTTTATACTTAGCTCTGTTCCTGCCTATTACGGTTATAATGTAAAGGGCGGTTCACTTGAAATTGGCCGGGCTAGTACCTCGGCGGTGGTAGTAAGTTGCATCTTGATTCTGGTGGCGGATTATGCCTTAGCTGCCATACTCTTATAAACTCTTGCCAAATAGCTGCTAAAATTTTTTACAGCAAGGACTACTTGTTACATTTAGTGTACAAATGAATTGTTATGCCCATAAGAATGGTGGATGATCCCAATGATCAGGAAAATAATGATGATGGTTCCGGTGGTGGTGGTGGCAATATTGGTGGTGGTGGAGGCGGTGGTTTATTCAATCTGCTTCCCTTAATCATTGGACTATTGTTTAGAAAGCCTGCGCTCTTAATAGTAGTGCTTGCTATTGGAGGTTTTGTGTTGTTAAAAAATGGATGTAGTGGCATGAGCAGTATGCAAGATGTTGCGCAATTGGCCACGGGTGGAATTCTTGACCCCAAAGAATTTGACAAAGCCCAAGTCTATGAGGGATTGGATGAATCCAAGAATGAATTACCAGAAGCAGTCTCCTTGTTAAAGTATGCACCAAAGCGCCTGAATCAGGGTCATCAGGGAAGCTGTGTGGCTTGGAGTAGTGCTTATGGCGCTAGAACTATTTTGCAGGCAGTGAGTACGGGAGAAGATCCTAATCAATTAGCTTTTAGCCCCGCTTTTTTATACAATCAAATTGGACTTAGTGGATGCCAGGGTAGTTATATTATTCGTGCTATGGAGAACATGACCCAAGTGGGTGCTGTGCCTTTTAATGAGTTTCCTTATGATGAAAATGATTGTAGCCGCCAGCCCGATGGTTCTTTAAAGCAGGCGGCTCAGCAATTTAGAATGAAGGGCTTTAATAGACTAACCGATGGTGAAAGTACCAGGGGTTTGAATTTGCACGCCATTAAAGAACACTTGGCCAAAGATGCTCCCGTTGTCATAGGAATGATGGTAGGTGGTTCTTTTATGCAAGAAATGGCGGGAAAGGAAGTTTGGGTGCCCAATAGCGATGACTATACCATGATGGGTTTTGGAGGTCATGCCATTTGTGTCATTGGTTATGACGATAGAAAGGAAGGTGGTGCTTTTCAAATCATGAATTCTTGGGGATCTGATTGGGGGATCAATGGGGTAGCTTGGGTTAAGTACAAAGATTTTAGACGATTTGTTAGGGAGGCTTATGGACTAAACCCACTTCAAAAAACAGGTGATGCAGTTGTGGATCATTTAAGTTGCAGTATTGGTTTAGTGGATGCCAATACCAAGGCCTATTTACCCCTTCAGTTGGCAGAAGGCAATCTATTTGAAACAACTAGTCCCATTGCAAAGGGTACGGGGTTTAAATTAGAAGTAAAGAATAACACGGATTGTTATGTATATGTCTTAGGTATGGAAACCGATGGAAGCAGTTATGTTTTATTTCCTTATCCCAGTAAGGATGATCCTACCAAGACCAAGTTCTCTCCTTATTGCGGTATTACAGGATATAGATTGTTTCCTAAGGGAATGAAATTGATGGCCGATAGCATTGGTAACAAAGACTATATGGCTGTAGTAATGAGTAAGGAACCCATGAATGTTTTTGAATTAAACAAAGCCGTTAATCAGAACCAATCTCTGGGTTTTGAAGCCGCGGTAAACAAAGCGGTTAAAAGAGAAAGCATTGGAGGAATCCGTTATAATAGCGATGGAAAAATCATGTCTTTTGAAACAGCAGTAGCTGATAAAAATGCGGTAGCTTGTATAATTGCATTAATTAAAAATTAAAAAGTCAAAAGTCAAAAAGGAAGGGTAGAAAAAAAATAGGAATGTGTGGGAATAAAAAAATAATAAAACAAATCTATTGTGAATCCTAAGTTTGAAAGCTTTCAAAAAATTATTCAGAACCCAATTAAGTTTAGGTTCTTCTTGCTGCAAAAACTGCCATCTGCCTTGATAGCAGGATTGAAAGTTCAAGAGATTTCTACTCTTGAAGCAGTGATTACTGTTAAGCACAAATGGCTCAACCAAAACCCCTTTAGGTCTATGTATTTTGCTGTACAATCCATGGCAGCAGAAATGAGTACGGGCTTATTGGCTTTTGGGCAATTGTACCAAAGAAATCCGTCTGTGAGTATGTTGGTGGTGGGTATGGAAGCCAAGTTTCACAAAAAAGCAGTGGGTAAGATTGCCTTTTACTGTGAAGACGGACTGGCCATTGCCAACGCCGTAGAAGCCGCTACACAAACAGGACAGGGACAAACCATACAATGTTATTCTATAGGTAAAAATGAAGCAGGAGAAATGGTGTCAGAATTTTGGTTTACCTGGAGTTTTAAAGCCAAATAAAAAAGAATTACAAACCTTCAAATATTGAATCATGAACATTAGTTTCCATGGCGCCGCCAGAACGGTAACAGGTTCCAAGCACTTGCTTGTAACAGATGAAGGAAAAAGAATTTTATTGGATTGTGGCATGTTCCAAGGAATGGGAAAGGAAACAGATTCCTATAATAGGGATTTTGGATTTACAGCTTCAGAGGTAGATATATTGGTTTTATCTCATGCCCATATTGACCATTCTGGATTGGTTCCAAAACTAGTAGCAGAAGGATTTAGGGGGAAGATTTTTTGTACCCCTGCCACCAAAGACCTTGCTGCAATTTTGTTGGAAGACTCTGCCACCATACAAAAAGCCGATACCAAATTTATCAATAAGCGAAGACTGAAACAGGGGCTTCCCTTGTATGAGCCACTTTATTCCTTAGATGACGTGGCATTGGCCATGACTTTGTTTGAAACCGTTGAATATGGTCAGTGGCATACCATTCTTGGAGGAGTAGAAATTATGTTTACTGATGCAGGACATATTATTGGAAGTGCTGCGGTGAATTTGAAAATTGTAGAAAAAGGTAAGACCACCAGCATTTGTTTTAGTGGAGACGTAGGGCGCTATAGAGATGTAATTTTGCGCTCTCCTGCTAATTTTCCCCAAGCAGATTATATACTTCTTGAAAGCACCTATGGTAACAAATTGCACGATGAAGTCTATAGTACGCCAGATAATTTACTCAAATGGGTGCAGCATACCTGTAGCGTAAAAAAAGGGAAGTTAATCATACCTGCCTTTTCTGTGGGTAGAACCCAAGAGATTCTCTATGACCTAAACCAACTGTCCTTAGAAAATAGGTTACCCAAAGTGCCTGTTTATGTTGATAGTCCACTGAGTAGAGAAGCAACAGAAGTGATCAAAAGCTATCCCAAGTATTTTAATAAGCGCATTCAAAAAGTAATGGAACATGATGATGATCCTTTTGATTTTGAAGGCCTGAATTATGTAAAAACGGTAGATGAGAGTAAGGGATTGAATTTTCTTGATCAACCCTGTGTCATTATCTCAGCCAGTGGTATGGCAGATGCTGGTAGGGTCAAACACCATATCATGAACAATATTGGCAACGAGAAAAATACTGTTTTAATGGTGGGTTATTGTGAGCCAAGGTCCTTGGGTGGAAGGCTCATGCATGGAGACAAAGAAGTGCGCATTTTTGGAGAAGAATTTGAAGTAAAAGCAGAAATTGGTTCTCTAAGAAGCATGAGTGCTCACGGAGATTATGATGACCTCTGCCAATTTTTAAGCTGTCAAAATGCAGACCAAGTGAAGCAATTGTTTTTGGTGCATGGGGAATATGATGTGCAACAAGATTTTGCAAAAAGATTAGAAAGAAAAGGTTTTAAAGATGTGCAGATTCCAGACCTGCATGAAACCAAGCAATTGCATTAAACGGTGCTTATTGAGGTATTGGTTTTATATTATGGAACAGGACGGCTTTGATAGGATTAATCCTTAAATTGATGCCATTAAAACCTTGCTTCCATGTATCAAAAATCGGTTTCAACACTGATCACCTTATTGTTTTGTTTGTCAGCATTTGCCCAGTCTCATCAGCTATGGTATCAAGAGCCAGCCAAAACTTGGACAGAAGCGCTTCCCGTAGGAAATGGCCGTTTAGGCGCCATGGTCTTTGGTGGCGTAAAAGATGAATTACTGCAATTAAATGAATCCACACTTTGGTCTGGAGGTCCGGTTAAAAACAATGTAAACCCCGGTGCTAAAGACGTATTACCCTTGGTGAGAGCTGCTTTGAATCAGGGCGATTATAAAAAAGCAGAAGCCCTGACCAAGAAAATGCAGGGAGTCTATTCAGAAAGTTATATGCCCCTGGGCGATTTAAAAATCAAACAGATATTCAAGGACACTCTTGTAAGTCAATACCAACGTCTTTTAGATATTGATAAAGCAATTAGCACCACTAGTTATACTGTTGATGGTATTCAATACAAAAGAGAACTTTTTGTTTCAGCTCCGGATCAATTAATGGTCTTGAAAATTACGGCTAGTAAAGCAGGTACTTTGAATCTACAATTGCATCCTCAAAGCATTTTAGAAAATCATCCTGTTGTTCATGGTCCAGCAGAAATGGGGATCAAGGGAAGGGCACCAAGTGTGAATTTTCCTAGTTATGTACGTTATAAAAATCCTTCTATTAGTTATAAGGATTCCAGTTCCTGCAATGGTATGCGTTTTGACTATAGAATGAAAGTGCTGAACAAAGACGGTCAAGTTCAAACAGATACTGCTGGTATTAAAATTTCTCAGGCAACAGAAGTATTGGTCTTGATTAGTGCAGCTACTAGTTTTAATGGATTTGATAAATGCCCAGATAGTCAAGGTTTGAATGAGAATGACATCGCCGCAGGCTGGTTAGCAAAAGCCAAGGGCAAAAGCTTTGATCAATTATTGCAGGCACACGTAATGGATTATCAAAAGTATTATAATCGTGTTAGCTTTAGTTTAAATGAGGGTATAGAAACGGAGAATGCCAAAAAACCCACCAACCAACGTTTAATTGGTTATTTCAACGGAGCGGAAGATCCCTCTCTTGAAAGTCTGTATTTCCATTATGGTAGATATTTATTAATCTCTAGTTCAAGACCTGGTGGCACTGCCGCTAATTTGCAAGGCATTTGGAACAAGGAATTAAAAGCACCCTGGAGTTCTAATTATACCATTAATATTAATACACAGATGAATTATTGGCCTGCAGAGATGACCAATCTTTCTGAAATGCACGAGCCACTGTTTAAACTCATTAAAGATATTTCTGTCACGGGTGCTAGAACTGCCAAAGAATTTTATGGCATGAGTGGTTGGGTAGCGCATCACAATACCGATATCTGGGCATTGTCCAATCCGGTGGGTGACTTTGGAAGAGGTGATCCAAAATGGGCCAACTGGGCCATGGGTGCCAATTGGTTAAGCCAGCATTTATGGGAGCACTATCAATTTACCATGGACAAGGATTTCTTGTCAAAGAACTATGCCATTATGAAGGGTGCTGCGCAGTTTAGCATGGATTGGATGGTCAAAGACAGTGCTGGATTTTGGGTAACCATGCCAGCCGTTTCTCCAGAAAATCAATTTATAGATGATAAGGGAAATCCTGGTGATGTATCTGTTGCAACTACCATGGATATGGCAATTATTCGTGACCTTTTTGCCAATACCATTGCGGCTGCTGCTATAGTGGGTGATAAGGATGTTGCATTTGTGACTGATTTGAAAGCCCGTTATGCAAAACTCTTTCCCTTACAGATTGGTAAAAAAGGCAACCTACAAGAATGGTTTAAAGATTGGGAAGACGTAGAGCCGCATCACCGTCATGTATCGCAACTCTTTGCACTGCATCCTAGTAATCAAATCTCACCCATTTTTACTCCTGCATTTTCCAATGCTGCCAAGAAAACTTTGGAACTGCGTGGAGATGAAGGAACGGGTTGGAGTCTGGCTTGGAAAATTAATTTCTGGGCCCGCTTGCTAGATGGCAATCATGCTTATTCTTTGTTGCGCAATATTTTGAGATATGTAAGTACTACCAATACCAATTATTCTAAAGGTGGTGGCTCTTATGCCAATTTGTTTGACGCGCATCCTCCTTTTCAGATTGATGGAAATTTTGGGGCCACTGCTGGGATCACAGAATTGTTATTGCAAAGTCATTTGGGTGAATTGCATGTATTGCCAGCCTTGCCTTCTGTTTGGAAATCGGGTAGTATCAAGGGTTTGAAAGCAAGGGGAGGTTTTGAAGTAGCCATTAATTGGAAAGCCAATCAATTAACTACGGCTACCATTACTTCTTTGCAAGGCGGTATTTGTAGGATTCGCACCCAAGTGCCAGTTGCAGTAAAAGGCGCAACCATCAAAAATATAAAAACAACAGAAGGTTATTATTTAATTGAATTCAAGACCAACAAGAACCAACGCTATGAACTTACCAAAATATAAAATACCATTTCTGTTTTTGATACTATTGCTATTTGCAAATATTATTGTTGCTCATAGTCAAACATCCAACGAGAACTGGCATGGTTTTAAAAAGCAATCTTTTAAAGTAGATACTGCTGCTGCGTATATAGTGATTCCTGAAAAACCCATGTCGGGAAATCCTTGGTTATGGCGTACTTATTCTCCGGAATTTCACGTGGAGATTGATAGCATTTTGGTAACCAAAGGATTCCATATTGGCTTTATCAATATTAACAACAAAGCCCTCTATGGTCAGCCCAATTTGATGAAGATCTGGGACAAGTTTTATCAGGTCTTGGTCAAAGAAAAAAAACTGGCCACTAGGCCTGCACTTTCTGGAGCGGTTCGTGGATCACTTTGTGAATTTGCTTGGGCCAAATTATATCCAGATAGGGTGTCCTGTATTTATTCAGAGAATCCTGTAGCAGATATCAAGAGCTGGCCTGGTGGAAGGATGAAAGGTGTTGGCGCTTCTCCTGATCAATGGAAGCAATTATTAGCGTCTTATGGTTTTACAGAAGAACAGGCTTTGGCCTACGGCGATAATCCAAAAGATAATTTGCAAAAATTAGCTGAGCAAAAAGTACCACTCTATTTTAGTTTTGGCTTAAAAGACGCCCTGATTCCCATGGAAGAAAATGCACTGGTAATTGCTGATGCGTATATTAAACTTGGGGGGCCAGTGACTATTTATCCAATGACTAGGGGCAAGCAGGAGCAGAAAGGACACCATGTGACCATAGAACAACCGGAGGGTATTGCTGATTTTATCATCCGTGCTTGGAAATCATTTCAATAATTGATTGGAAGCAAGGTTTTTATTGCTTCAAACTGTAGTTTCGCCATTCATTAAACCATACTGGGAATGTCTTTATCTATCAAAGCTTTTTTATTTGATTTAAATGGAACCATGATTGATGATATGCATTATCACAACAAAGCTTGGTTCAACATATTAAATGATGACCTTGGTGCTGCTTTAAGCTGGGATCAAGTAAAAAGCCATATGTATGGCAAGAACACCGAACTGCTGATTAGGGTATTTGGTCCTGATAAATTTACCCAAACAGAAATGGATACCCTTTCAGTTGAAAAAGAGAAAAGGTACCAGGCGGAATACAGACCCATCTTACAATTGATTGATGGATTGGATGGGTTTCTTGCTTCTGCGCTTGAGCGCGGAATTAAGATGGGCATAGGGTCTGCAGCCATTCCTTTTAATATCAATTTTGTATTGGATGGTTTGAATTTGAGACACTATTTTGCCAGTATTGTTAGCGCTGATGATGTGCTAAATAGTAAACCAGATCCGGAAACCTATTTAAAAGGTGCTCAGGAATTAGGGGTTTTGCCCCAGGAATGTTTGGTATTTGAAGACGCCCCTAAAGGCGTAGAAGCTGCCAAATTAGCGGGTATGAAATGCGTGGTCATTACTACCATGCATGAAGCCGAAGAGTTTGCGCAATATGACAATATTGTTTGTTTTATCAAAGACTATCAGGAACTCAACATTGATAGTTTGATTCATATTTAAGATTCAAATCAAACACATGAAACAATTATTTACCACTGGGGCCTGTTTGTTTTTAATGGGTTTTTGCAGCTTTGGCTCAGGCTCCCAGAAATATTGTAATCAACGCCAATAAAACCGTTGCAAGAATTGAACCCACCATGTGGGGCGTGTTTTTTGAAGACATTAATTTTGGAGCAGACGGGGGTATTTATGCAGAGTTGATCAAGAATAGGTCTTTTGAATTTTTCAAACCATTGATGGGATGGAAAATTGAACAGAAACCATTTGTAGAAGGGGCTGTTACCGTATTGAATAGAGCAGGGGAAAATCTTCCCAATCCTAGGTTTTTGCGCCTGAAATCAGGCATAGACAATCAAGCACCCATTGCCATGCTGAATGAAGGTTTTAGAGGCATGGGATTTAAAGAAAAAAATGGATACGATTTTTCTGTTCAAACCAGAACTACTGCTACTGGATTAAAAATGCATATTGAATTATTAGACGCCAAAAATAACCAGATTGGTGCTACTGTTTTGGCTATTCAACCCAGTGCAGATTTTACCAAACAGGCCATTCATTTAGTGGCTACTGCCAATGAGAAAAAGGGTCAGTGTAGAATTTGGTTGGAAGGAAAGGGAACCATTGACTTAGACATGGTTTCTTTGTTTCCAGAAGATACTTGGAAGAAAAGACCAGGCGGTATGCGCGCCGATATGATTCAATTATTGGCCGATATGAAACCCGGTTTTATTCGTTTTCCGGGTGGATGTATAGTAGAGGGTTTTGATTTGACTCAGCGTTATCAATGGAAAAAAACCATTGGCCCTATTGAAGACAGGCAACTCATTATTAATCGCTGGAATTTTGAATTCTCTAATAGGAATGCACCTGATTATTTTCAAACTTTTGGTCTTGGCTTCTATGAATATTTTCAATTGGCGGAAGATATTGGTGCGGCACCACTGCCTATTTTGAATTGTGGTATGGCCTGCCAGTTTAATTCAGCAGAATTTGTACAAATGGATCAGTTGAATCCCTATGTTCAGGATGCATTGGACCTGATTGAATTTGCCAACGGTTCTGTTAGTAGCACTTGGGGCGCCAAACGTGCAGCCATGGGGCATCCTGCGCCTTTTAATCTGAAATTTTTGGGTATAGGTAATGAGAACTGGGGCCCTCAGTATATTGAGCGCCTCGCGCATTTTCAAAAAGCCATTAAGGCAAAATATCCAGAGATTCATTTAGTCACCAGTTCTGGAACGGATCCCTCAGGTGCGCGCTATGAATATTTGAACAAAGAGCTACGCGGTATGAATGCCGATATAATTGACGAGCATTTTTATAGAAACAGGGATTGGTTTTTACAGAATGCCAAACGCTATGATACTTTTCCAAGAACTGGTTCTAAAGTGATGGCAGGTGAATATGCTTCTCACGCAGATGGTATTTCTGGCAATAAGAAAAACAATTGGCAGTCTGCTTTAAGTGAAGCCGCATTTATGACGGGTTTGGAGCGCAATGCCGATGTGGTACAATTAGCTTCTTATGCGCCTTTATTTGCGCATCTAGACGCCTGGCAATGGGCGCCTGATTTAATTTGGGTAGATAACCTGCAATCATATGGAACACCAGAATACCATGTTCAAAAACTCTATTCACTAAACAAAGGCAATAAAGCTGTTGAAACTACTTGGAACAAACAAGTC
>NCHJ01000017.1:34925-39011 GCA_002256765.1 Bacteroidetes bacterium 24-39-8 | reverse complement strand
TTTTTTAAAATAGGGCGTTATCTTAGTGCAATCATTTAAAAAAGAAGTTTATGAAAAAACTATCCTTAATTGGCAAAGTTGCAGTAACCATGTCACTTGTAGTGAGCTTAATGGCTTGCCAAAAACAACAAGATGCTACCGTTCAAGCTACTGATGAAAATATAATACAGAATGCAGCTGGTTCAGGCAGACCTGATGGCAGTATTGATCGTGATGATGCAGAAGATTTAGCTGAATCATTTAAGAAAAATGGTACAGGTGGAACTCAATATGTAGCCTTTAAAATCAAAGACGTTCAGAAGTTTTTGAATAATATTCAAACTAAGTACAAATCTGACGTTGTTTATGTAAACTTGGGTGTTTACACTGAAAAAACCGCTCCAAGCAAAAATTTGATTGGTAGAACTACTGTATTTTTCAGCGGTAACAACAAAAAGAAATCTTTGGGCGGTATTGTTAAAACCAATGATTTGGCTGAACTTGATTTCTCTGACTACCTGAACCACGGTCAAATTTATCCATAAACGAGCCTTTGATGTCGATTGACTTCTTTTTCGAGCTGCTCAGTCTCGTAATTGCATTATATTGTTATAGCGCACTGAAACAAACAAAAATGGTATATTTTATACCATTTTTGTTGCTTACAGTAATCGTTGAATTTGTTGGCTACCTATCTATAACCTATGGTATCAAGAACCGTAACTATTGGATATACAATATTTTCAACCTCATTGAATTTCTTTTTTACGCTTATTTGTTTGCTTCTAATTTTCAATTAAAGCTCCTACGATTATTGGCATATGCTTCTATGCCTGTTATGATACTCTTTTCCTCTCTAAATTATATTTACATACAAGGATCCGAAAATTTTCATACTTACACTTTATTGTTAGGTTCTTTTTTCATGGTCTTTTTTTGTTGCTGCTTCTTTTATGAGTGGGTTTTACCGGAACAAATTACACAGAACTTAATCCGGCAACCATTTTTCTGGATCTGCGTAGGTTTATTATTATTCTATTTGGGCTCAGTTATCATAAATGCTTTGTTTGAATACCTTAGAAGCAGTGATATGATCCAGGAAGGAAAACGGATTTATGTATTCATCAACCGCAGCTTGAATATCATTTTATATACTTCGTTTAGCATTTCATTTCTTATATGCCAAAAGAACAGGAAGGAATCCTTGTCACAATTGTAGTTGCATCGGTATTTTTTGTACTGGTTGGTATTTTCTTTTTGATTCTGATTTTTTTCTTCCTGCGCAGACAAAGGAAGTATAAAATGGAAAAAGAAGAAATGAAGAATCGTTTTGAACAAACCCTGCTAAAAACCCAGTTGGAGATTCAAGAACACACGTTCAATTATATTAGCCAAGAAATTCACGATAATATTGGGCAGATTCTTAGCCTAGTAAGGATCAATTTAAATGTACTAGCAGAGAACTTACCCGATGTACATTTTGAGAAAACAGATGAGTTATTGGGTAAAGTAATTCGTGACTTAAGAACCCTTAGTCATAACCTGAACAGTAATAGATTACAAGAAATTGGGATTGTTGAAGGTTTAAAATCTTTGTTACAACAACTAGAAAAAACAGGCAAATTCAGTACGGAATTTCACGCATCGAATAACTCACTTTCCTTTGTCAATAATGACAATAGCCTGATCTTGTATAGAATGGTACAAGAAGTACTAAATAATATTATCAAGCATGCACATGCAAATAAAATAGTCATTGATGTTGAACCCAAGGGTCCTCAATGCCATTTATTAAAAATTTCAGATAACGGAAGAGGTTTTGATACCAGTAAGCTTCAAGAAAACAAAACAGGTATTGGCTTACAGAATATTTTTACCAGAGCAAAAATGATTAATTCTGTTGTAAATATAAAAAGTAGTGAGCAAGAAGGAACTACCATTATATTTGAAATAAACAATCAACCCATACTCAAATGACCACTGTTGCTTTAGTTGACGATCACGAATTATTGCGTTCCGGTCTGGCCGCCATAGTAAACACTTTTGACGGTTATAAAGTGATTATGGAAGCAGATAACGGAAAAGTATTCATCAACAATATGAAGGGTAAACCAGCTCCAGATATTGTCTTGCTAGACATTACCATGCCGGTGATGGATGGATATGAAACAGCAGGATGGATTAAAAATAATTTACCTGATACCAAGGTCTTGGTATTGAGTATGCTAGAAAATGATGGGGCTATTATTAGAATGCTGAAAAATGGAGCAAGGGGCTATATTTTAAAAGACAGTAACCCAAAAATTTTCAGATCTGCCATGAATAATATTCGTGATACTGGGTATTTTATCAATGACCTAGTTAGCAACAAACTCATGCACTATATTAATCAAGAAGATGGTTCTGAAATGCAAGTTTTGCCTTTACAGAATTTAAGTGACAATGAACTCTGCTTCTTAAAATTGATTTGCACAGACAAAACGTATAAAGAGATTGCAGAAGACATGAGTCTTAGCCCAAGAACTATTGATACTTATAGAGACAACTTGTTTAAGAAATTGCAAATTAAAACCAGAACTGGATTGGCCATTTTTGCCATTCGCAATGGATTGATTGACATGTAATATTACTAGCGCTAACTTATTATCTTGGAAAAATAGATTCTATAAAGTCAAAAGATAGAGGCTTGGTAACATAGTCCAAAACCAAGGGGTGTGATTTTGCTTTTCGTTGGTCACTCGTATCAATACTAGAAGACAACATGATTATCTTACTGGGTTTCTCAAATTGTTGATAGGCGTCTAAAAAATCCCAACCATTTTTTCCAGGAAAATTAATGTCTAAAAGAATTAGACATCCCCCTTCTTTATCTTTTTCTTTTAAAAATTCCAGTGCATCATCAATATCTAAAAAAACTTCAACAGGCATACTGGGATTGATTGAATGTATCACTTTACGATTCAGCATATTGGTTAATGCATCATCATCCACCAAAACAATTCGGTTGAACGATGCATACATTGTATGCGCTAACTTTTCAGTCATCATTGGTTGGGTTAACAAATCAAATATAAAGAACCCGCTACTTGTAGTTTTGGGCTATGAATCAAGTTAAGAAATCCCCTCCTGGAAAGGAAGGGATTTCATTGTTGATGGGGAGCACCCCTAATTGCTACACCATCAATTTACTGGTTTCCGACTTTATCAGTTAGTTGGTTAGCTTCCCAAAACCGATTTGTTATAAAAGTCTTCTATCCAGCAACTTTGTTTGCGCTTGGCACTAATTTTTTCTAATAAAGGTTGTTGATGTTGAAATGCAATACTGCTTGGCGCTTGAAGCGATTGAATAAACCTGTTTGATCTTGCTGACATACTGTTAGGGGTTATCATTATCTAATTGCTTTGCTAGTAATCCTTTAAAGCGATATTGTAAAGTTGCTATAAGTGAATTGCAGCAATTGTAACAAGAGACAGGAATATTTTGTAGGATTTTTGCTACAAAAAACCGGCAGTTTACTGCATTGCTTAACTTTGGGCATGCAGGGAATTAACCATAGCCATTTCAATTCAAAACAAATAGTATTTCATACTATCAAATGCTTATTCCTGCTAGCTTTTATAGGATTAACCTCTATTAGATTATCCTATGGTCAAGAAAATGGCATTCAACCAATTGGACAATGGCGAGAGCATTTGAGCTATAGACAAGCCTTGCAGGTTGTTAAAGGGAATCTGATTTACTGTGCCAGTAATAATGCCGTTTTCAGTATTTCCAAAGAAGGCAACCTGAACCGATATAGCAAGATGAATGGCTTGAATGATCTTGATATTAGTGCTTTAGGTTGGGACCAAGAAAGTCAGCAATTAATAGTGGCATATTCCAATAGCAATTTGGATCTAGTAAAAGGCAGTATTGTCAATAATATTGGAGATATCAAACGGTCTACTATTGCTGGAAATAAAAGAATAGCCAATATATTTTGCAGAAATGGGTTTGCCTATTTGAGTACTGGATTGGGAATTGTACTAGCAGACCTACAAAAATATGAAATCAAGGATACTTGGTTTTTGGGTAAAAACGGGGGGCAGGTATCGGTCTTTTCTGTT
>NCHJ01000017.1:0-34892 GCA_002256765.1 Bacteroidetes bacterium 24-39-8 | reverse complement strand
GAAGGTCTAAAAAAAGCGGCCATTGCCAACCCCAATTTGTCTAATAGTGATAATTGGCAGTTAATAGGAAGCGCCAATGGATTGAGTACCGGTGCTATTCAGCAGGTTCTAACCTTGAATAATAAAATTCTAGCACTAAAAAATGATAGTCTGTTCTTACAAAACAATGGGCTGTTTAGCTTTTTCTACACTGATAAAGATTGGCCTATTAGTAATGTTACGGTTAGTAGTAACGGTCTACAAATTTGTCAGCGACAATCAAGTGGTGCTTCCAGGGTTTTGGCATTAAATGAAACTGGCAATATTGTACAGAATTTATCCAAGCCTGGTATGATCAGTTTTCCTAAAAATGCCATTCAGGACGGTTCAGCTATCTGGATTGCAGACTTATTTGGGGGTTTGTCCAAATTTGAAAACAATGCTTATGAACAATACTTACCCAATGGACCATTAGGAGTTGCAACCGGTGATTTGGTTTTTCAATCAACGCATTTATATGCTGCAGCTGGTTCCGTGAACGATGCCTGGAATTATCAATACAATCGCAATGGTGTTTATGATTACCAATTGGATCATTGGGATTTTAAGGGCTATTTTAACCAGCCCATCTTGGATTCTGTTCTAGACTTCATCAGCCTTGCCATTGACCCAAGAGATGGCGCTGTATGGGCAGGATCCTATGGTGGTGGCCTGGTCCGTTTTAAGGAAAATCAAACCAGCATCTTTAAACAGAAAAACAGCAGTATCCAACCTGCACTTGGTGACCCCAATAGTTACCGAGTATCTGGTCTTGCTTTTGACCAAGCGGGTAATCTTTGGGTGGCTAATTATGGCGCAGCAAAAAATATTCAAGTTCGCAAAACCGATAGCAGCTGGACAAGCATTAGAGTGCCTTTCTCACTTACAGAAAACGCCCTTAGCCAGGTATTGGTTGATCAGGATCAACAAGTATGGTTCATCAGCCCCAAGGGTAATGGTATAGTATGTTATTCACCAGGCAATAGTATTGTTGCAACCAATGATGACCGTTGGAAAAACTATTTAGCGGGATCAGGAAATGGAAACTTGCCCAGCAACAATGTGCGTTGTATGGCACTTGATAAAAATGGATTTATTTGGGTGGGCACTGACAAGGGCATTGGAATTATCCAATGCAGTTATGATGTATTTGGAACTGGTTGCGAGGCATTGCTTCCAGTGGTACAACAGGACCGCTTTGCTGGTTTGTTGTTTCAGGATGAAGACGTTCAAACTATTGCTATAGATGGAGCCAATAGAAAATGGGTAGGTACCAAGAATGGTTTATGGCTTTTATCGCCCGAAGGAGATAAAATTATTTATAGGTTTACTCAGGATAACGCTCCACTATTGGGTAATGACATTAAAAAGTTAGCCATTGAACCAATTAGCGGAGAACTATTTATTGCCACTACAAACGGTATTTGTAGTTTCAGAAGTACGGCCACAGAAGGCGGTAGTACCCAAGAAAATGTATTGGTTTTTCCCAATCCTGTTCCTGCAGGATACAATGGAACCATTGCCATTCGTGGTTTATCCAATAATGCATTGGTAAAAATTACCGAACCCAATGGTCAATTAGTTTATCAAACCAGGGCCTTGGGTGGTCAAGCCATTTGGGATGGTAAACAATATACCGGTACTAAAGCCGCCAGTGGGGTTTACTTAGTCATTGTCAGAGACGATTCGGGCAAAGAAAAACTAGTTACTAAAATTGTTTTGCTCTCAGGCCGTTAATCATCATCCTTCTCTGCTTTTTTTGCTTCTTTGTAAAATGCAGCGCGTTTAGGACCGGGGAATGGCACATTGTCTCCTTTTATGCCATGCCATAATACATAGTTGAATTCCAAATCAGGCACTGCATCTTCCTTGGCCAAATTGAATTTCTCACTCCTACGCTGCCATTCATTCATGGCTGTATTTTTATCATCAAAACTAATATTGTTTTTGATGGCAGTAAATCCAGTAGCATTGGGTTGGTTAGTAAAGCAACGCCATAGCGGTGTAGCGGCAGCATCATACTGGCTCATAGGTGGTATACCTAAAATTAATTCCATGGTTCTTAGTACAGAAGAGGTAGAATACATGGTATGATCCACAAAACCTCTTTTAACAAAACCTCCGGCAACATAGACTGGACTTCTATGAGCGTCTACATGGTCTGCTCCGTTTTGGGCATCGTCTTCTAAAATAAAGACGGCACTCTCTTTCCAGATAGGACTCTTACTCAAATATTCAACAAACATTCCCACTGCCAAGTCATTATCTGCAACATGCGCAAAAGGCGTTGGTCTTCCTTTCTTCATTCCTTCAGTATGGTCATTGCAAAAACGCAAACTGTTAAAACTAGGTACGGATCCAGCGGCTAATAATGAATCAAACTCGCGTTTCCATTGACTAAACCTGGTAGTATCTCTTACTTCATGGGTATAGCTGGTAAAATAGGGACAGAAATGATTTTTTAAAACTGGAATATTGGCTTTACCATTGTCTGCAAATTCACCATAAGTGCGGAAAGAAACACCTGCTTTTTGGCAATGATCCCAAATAAATCCACCCTTATTATTGGCCACTGGCCTATTACCTTCAGCGTCATAAGTTCCTCCACGGTTTCCATAACTGCTTACCCAGTTCTTTTCTAAATAATCCGTTGCGTAAGCACCGGTGCTCCAGTTATGACCATCGGCACTGACTTCACCATCTACATAAAAATTATCTAGTAAGACAAATTGCTTTACAAGAGCGTGCTGGTTAGGGGTTACTTTTTCTCCAAATAATACCAATGCAGGATCTCCATTACCTTCTTTTACATCTCCCAGAACTTGGTCATAAGTGCGGTTTTCTTTAATAATATAAAACACATATTTAATAGGGCTTGGCGCACCAACTTTTCTTGGAATAGGATTGCCTTCTTCACCAACCGCTACTGTTTCTTGTTCTTTTTTATACGGCGTGTTTTTATACACTTGTTGAGAGAACAAAGCCAACTGTGCTTCAGAAGGTGTTTCTATGATACTCAAAGTTCCTTTGAATAACCCTCCAATATATTGCACTCCAACAGGTCTATTTGGATCTCCTTTTTGATATACCACTTCTTGTTTGCCCACATATGGGCTTGGACCATAAGGATTGGCCATAGAAGAAAAACCTTTACCATTACTCACTAAAATCTTCTTGTCTAAGACTTTCACATTGGTGGGATACCAACCCACAGGTATAAATCCCTTACTCTTACTAGCACCTTGCTTGCTCACATCAAATACTGACAAACAGTTATTGTCTGCATTAGCTATATAAATAGTTTTCTCATCACCACTTAAGGCCAATCCATTGGTGGTTGATCCATTAGGAGCGTCTGGATATAGCGCAGCATTTAGCGTTTCTATGACTTTTCTGTTTTTCAAATCAACAACAGAAACTGTATTATCATTGCTATTGGCAACATAGGCCCATGTACCTTTTTTATTCAAACAGATTTCATTAGGATTGTCTCCCACTGGAATAGTGCTTACAATATTATTTTTTTCAGTATCAAATACATAGAGTTTATCACAACCCCAACAACTGATATATAATTCTTTTTTGTCAGGTGATAACACACAAGCATAGGCTTCTCCGTCTAGCTGGTATTGTTGATTGGTTTTAGTAAGTAGGTCTACAATATAAAGTGACTTACGATCTCTAGATACTACATACAATTTATTAGCTGCGTCATCTAATGCAATACCAGATGGTCCAATTTTGTTGGGCCATCTTTTTCCCAAAACCAAGCTGTCTTGTATAACCAGTTTTTTATTTTGAATTGCATATTTTAAAATCCAATTATCATGACCTCCTGCAGCGTAAAGAAATTTTTCATCACTACTAAATGCCAGCCCATACCAACTTTTAGCAATGACAACAGAGTCTAATAACTGCTCTTTTTGTGGGTCAATTAATTGAATACTTTGAACACCCTGACCATTATTGGTAACGGCTAATAATTTTCCTGATTTACTCAAAATCATATTCAAAGGCAGGTCACCCAACGGCATACTTCTACCTACTGGTGTAAGACTCCAACCATTGGGCAAACGCACTGATTTGGCTTGCATCTGATCAAGGCTTTGCGCAATTACTTGCTGTTGGGCAAATAAGATAATGACAAGGAAAATCTTGCTAACTATTTTCATGGGAGCTATTTAAGGAGTCTAAGATACAAAAGCCTTTTACCAAATGTATCAGATAACAGAAACATCACATACTTTAAAAGCGAGACTGGTGCCCAGGTAAATATTTGAGCAATCTTTTGCGGAATTTATGGTAGTCTACGGTAATAGTATGTCTAGGTGTTTGAATTTGCTCAAAATCAGGATGGTCTAATTCCTGTTGAATCAATGCCCTAATATTGCTGGGCCGCTTCCAATGTCCACTTAATTCCCTTGCCATGATTTTAGATTGTAGTTCAGACCCAGGCCAGATACAACCCAAGGGCTGAAACAATCCAATAAAATATAGATTCTCCATGTTGGGATGCATCATCCGCAACCAGAGTGGTACTGACCCTTCAGAATAATCAATCAGGTTTTTGGCAAAAAATGGATGGGTAATCTCATACCCAGTACAAGCAACAATACAATCATATTCTCCCTTTGTCCCATCTACAAAATGAACCATATTACCCTCCAACCTAGCAATATCTTTTCTGGGTTGAATCTTTCCATGGCGAATACTAAAAAACAGGTCTTCATTAACAGTAGGATGGTGTGATCCTAAAGGAGCTTCTGGATTAGGCAATCCGTATAATTCATTTTTACCGTTACGCAAACGAAGGCTAAACGCCGATACTTTTTGCCAGATGCTTCTAGGCAACCAATTAATCTTGGCACTAAAAACATCGGCCGGCCGGCCCATCATAAACTTTGGCACAATCCAATATCCCCTTCTCCAACTCATGTCTACACTTTTGGCAACCCTGCTACTTTCTACGGCTACATCACAGGCAGAATTTCCACCACCAATCACCAAAACCCTTTTGCCAGCAAATCTGCTAAAACGCTTTACAACGTGTGAATGAATAAATTCTCCTTTAAATGCTCCAGGATACTCAGGCATTCTAGGTTGCCAATGGTGACCATTACAAACCGCCAATGCATCAAAGACTTGCGTAGTAGTAATATTATTTTGTTCAATAGTTACTTCCCATTTTCCTGAAGCATTGCGCTCACAAGATTTGACCAAGGTTTGAAACTGAATATGTGGGTATAAATTGAATTCACGGGCATAGGCCTGAAAATAATCTGCTAATTGTTTGTGACCTGGATAATCCGGATAATCTTCCGGCATAGAGAAATCATCGTATTGACTAAAATCCTTGGAAGAAATAATATGCGTTGTTTCAAAAACTGAGGAATGACTTTCTTCTTCTGTAAATACCCAGTTGCCTCCTACTTCTTTACCAAAATCAAAAACAGTTACCTGTAGTCCTGCGTCTAGCAGATTCTTAGCTGCTGTAATACCTGAAGGACCCGCTCCTATTACACAGACCTGTTGGCTCATCCTAAGATTTATTATTGTTTCTTGAATTCAAAAGTGCGAATCACTTTAAATTTCTGTGCACCATTTTCGCCAGGCATAACCCTATATTGTAATTGACGCACCATTCCAGAGGGTACATATTTGGTACTATCTACTTGTTGAAATATAGGAAATCTGCGCATGAGGTTTCCTTCCATTAAAGAATATTCGTCAAAACCTCTATAACCTACCCTCAATTTTGGGTCGTCTAAAATATCTGGAAATCCAATGGGCCCAATGGTCTCATTTTTTTCAGAATAAATTCCTATCACTTTTCCAAAATTGGCTTCAACACCGGTAAAAATATACATGACTAGGTCTGGAAATCCATCGTTATTTATGTCGTCCGTTTCAGCCGATTTAATTCTACCCTTAATTTCAAAACTTACTTCACGTGCCTCTTTTTCAAATCCAACAGGGGTAATAGTTACCGTATTTTTTTCTGGGTTTTTGTTATTGCAATACACACGATAACCTGCTTTGGCCACTTTAAGTGTGGAATCATATTTTTTGAACTGTGCATTTGATGTATGATAAAAGCCCACCAAGAGCAACAGGCAAACAAGCATTCTTTTCAACAACATAGTATTTATTTTGCGGGCTTCAAGATAGCCATTTTGCTACATATTTCTCCTATACTGACCTCCCACTTGGTATAAAGCATGGGTAATCTGCCCTAAAGAACAGTATTTAACCGTTTCCATGAGCTCAGCAAAAAGGTTTCCATTATGCAATGCCACATTTTTGAGCTGTTCCAAAGCTGCCTTATTTTGGGCTGTATTGCGTTTCCAAAACAATTGCAGGTTTTGAATCTGTTGTTCTTTTTCTTCTGTAGTAGATCTAATTACTTCTCCAGGTAAGATGGTGGGACTACCTTTTTTATTTAAAAAAGTATTTACCCCAACAATGGGCAACTCACCGGTATGTTTCAAGGTCTCATAGTGCAAACTTTCTTCCTGTATTTTGTTGCGCTGATACATTCTTTCCATAGCACCCAATACCCCACCCCTTTCTGTAATTCGGTCAAATTCTAAGAGTACCGCTTCTTCTACCAAATCTGTTAATTCTTCTATTAAAAAACTACCCTGATTAGGGTTCTCACTTTTTGCTGTTCCCAATTCTCTATTGATGATCAATTGTATAGCCATGGCCCTGCGCACACTTTCTTCTGTTGGTGTGGTAATGGCTTCATCATAAGCATTGGTATGCAAACTATTGCAGTTGTCATAAATGGCATAAAGGGCTTGCAGCGTAGTGCGGATATCATTAAAGTCAATCTCTTGTGCGTGCAAACTTCTACCTGATGTTTGAATATGATACTTAAGTTTTTGCGAACGGTCATTCCCTTTGTACAATTGCTTCATGGCTTTGGCCCAAATTCTTCTAGCTACTCGGCCAATCACACTATACTCGGCGTCCATACCATTGCTAAAAAAGAAAGACAAATTGGGTGCAAAATCATCAATATGCATGCCCCTACTTAAGTAATATTCTACATAGGTAAATCCATTGCTCAAAGTAAATGCCAATTGGGTAATGGGGTTGGCTCCGGCTTCTGCTATATGATATCCACTGATACTTACACTATAAAAATTCCGAACCTTTTGTTCAATAAAATAGGATTGAACATCGCCCATGAGTTTGAGGGCAAATTCTGTAGAGAAGATGCAAGTGTTTTGGGCCTGGTCTTCTTTTAAAATATCGGCCTGTACCGTTCCCCTTACTTGTGTAAGTGCTTTTGCTTTTAAGTCTTGGTATATTTCAGCTGGCAATACTTCATCTCCACTCACTCCCAAAAGACGTAAACCCAATCCATTATTGCCTTCTGGCAATCTTTCTGGTGATGCTGGATTATAGTAAATAGGCCTTGGACTATTCTTGAATTTATGTTCAAGATAGGTTTCAACTTGGGGCCATAATTGCTGTTCTGTAATATATTTTTCGCAGAGCTGGTCAATGGCTGCATTCATGAAAAAAGCCAATATAATAGGTGCTGGTCCATTAATGGTCATACTTACCGATGTCTTGGGATCACAGAGGTCAAAACCACTATAGAGTTTTTTGGCATCGTCTACGGTAGCAATACTTACGCCACTGTTTCCCACTTTACCATAAATATCTGGTCTGGGTGCTGGGTCTTCTCCATATAGGGTTACACTGTCAAATGCAGTAGACAATCTGATAGCGGGTTGACCCAAGGATACATAGTGAAAACGTTTATTGGTTCTTTCAGGACCGCCCTCGCCAGCAAACATGCGAGTGGGATCTTCTCCCTGACGTTTTAATTCAAATACCCCTGCCGTATAAGGAAATTCACCAGGTACATTTTCTTGCAATTGCCATTGCAGCAGATCGCCCCAGTCTTGGTATTTGGGCAGCAGAATTTTAGGAATTCTAGTACCACTTAATGACTGACTTGTTAAAGCCAACTTAAGTGCTTTATCCCTTACTTGATACTCCAAATAATCAGCTTGGTATTTTTTAACCAGTGATGGCCATGCTTCAATCAAGGTTTTGTTTGACGCGTCAATTTTTGACACTACATGGTTTTTTAGATTTTCTAAAAAAGCCAACTGATCCGCTTGGTTAAAAGACTTTTCACCCATCATGGTTTTAATGGTTCCTTCTATTTGATACCATTTAGAAGCCAGAACGGACTGCTCTTTTACCCATGCATCATATTCCCTATTCTTGTCAGCAATCTCAGTTAAATACCTAACGCGCTTAGGTGGAATAATTTGTGACTGAGTGGTAGTGGCATGCTCCCTATCTTGTTTGAACAACACGGTGCTTGTTGCGCCAAAACTCAATCCAGTCTTTGTTTCCAAAACGGTAATTACCCTTTCAAATAATTCATTTACACCACTGTCATTGAACTGAGAGGCAATGCTGCCTACAATGGGTAATTCACTGTCTTTAGCAGTCCAAAGATTGTGATTGCGTTTAAATTGTTTGCGCACATCGTGCAGGGCGTCTAAGGCTCCAGCTTTGTCAAATTTATTAATGCAAACCAGGTCTGCATAGTCTAACATATTAATTTTCTCCAATTGGGAAGCGGCACCATATTCTGGCGTCATTACGTACAAACTGGCATCGCAGTAATCTAAGATACTGGCATCGCTTTGTCCTACCCCTGCAGTTTCTAAAATAATCAGGTCAAAGTCCATGGCTTTACAAGCATCTATGGCTTCTTGTAAATAGGCACTTAATGCCGTGTTATCATCACGGGTAGCCATACTTCGCATATAGGCTCTTTGATGAGAAATAGCATTCATCCTAATCCTATCGCCCAAGAGGGCACCCCCTGTTTTTTTCTTTGATGGGTCTACCGATACTACGGCAATGGTTTTGTGATCATAATAGTGCAAGAACCTACGCACCATTTCATCTGTCACGGAACTCTTTCCTGCGCCACCGGTACCCGTAATTCCTAAGACAGGAATTTTCTTGTCAGATTTTTGTAAGGCATCTCCATCCGCAACAGCATTTTCTGCATTGCTTATCTGGCGTGCAATTTTACGAATATCCCTTGCCTGATCCAAGCTCATGGGTTTGTCTAAACGCGCTTTGGCTGGTAGTGCAAAATCACAATGTTTGATTAAGTCTTCTATCATGCCTTCCAAACCCATTTGCCTTCCATCGTCTGGGCTATAGATGCGGGTAATCCCGTATTGATGTAATAACCTAATTTCTTCAGGAAGAATAGTGCCACCCCCACCGCCAAAGATTTTGATATGGCTACATCCATTCTGGTCTAGCAAGTCCTTCATGTATTGAAAGAATTCTACGTGCCCACCCTGATAGGAAGTAATAGCAATACCTTGTGCGTCTTCTTCAATAGCACATTCTACTATTTCTAATACGCTTCTATTATGCCCTAAATGGATAATTTCTGCGCCTTTGCTTTGCAAAATCCGGCGCATGATATTAATGGCGGCATCGTGCCCGTCAAATAAACTAGCGGCTGTTACAATTCTAATCTTATGCTGTGGGGTATATGACATTACTGTATTCTTGAACCCCAAAAATACAGGTTTGGCAGCAATAGTTAACGGGCGTTAGTTTTTATTCTGGTTCCTTTATTTGTTTTTGAAACATTAATCCCCCCATCATCATCAGTGCACAAAGAATGATTACTTGAATAATTAAGGATTTATTAGCAATTCCAGTTACCTGTGTGGCGGGGATGGATAAGAATAGCAAGATAGTAATCAAACCTCTAGGGGCTAGAAATAACAATGGGCTGGCGCCATAACCAAAGAGCTTTAAACAAAGCCATCTAATAAGAAAAATAGCAGCTACAATGCCAATGGCCCAACTAATTGTTGCAAGATTGAGCAATTCACTTGTTTCAATTAAAAAACCAAAGAGCAAAAAGAATAAGGACCGAATCATGAAAGTAATCTCTGTGATTAGTTCTTTAAATTTATGTACTTCTTCTTGTAGGTTTTCTGTTTTTAATTTTTGAATAAACTTCAGGTGTTTTAATTCATCCACATTTCCCAGAAACAAACCAAATAACAAAATAAAAATCAGGGAAGGCAAGTGAAAGGTTTTTGAAATGGCATAAATCAATAACACCATGAGCATGATGGGCACGAATTTTATGTGGTGCTTGATATTACCTAATAAATAAGAGAGTAGCAAAGTGCTCACCAAACTAATGATTAGAATAAGAAATAATTCAAAAAAGAATTCACCATAAGAAGCTGCATTAAATTCCTCGTTTAATGCAATAAAATTAAAAAAGATCACACCAAAAATGTCTGACAAACTACTTTCGTAAGTAACAAATTCTCTCTGATGAGACATGAGATTTCTTGCACTGGGTATAGCTATAGCACTACTGATTACAGCAAATGGAATAGCATTGACCAAGCCAATTTTAAAACCAGTATGTCCAAAATAATCAAAAGCCCATGCTAGTCCTGCGCTAAAAAGGAGCATGGGTATTAATGCTATCAGTGAAGATTTTCCCACCAAGGGTAATTTTGAACGATTGATCTCTAATTCCAACGAACCCTCCAGCACAATCAAGATCAATCCCACTGTACCCAATAATGGCAAAATGGGATTTAGATTATGTTCCTGAAAACCTAAAAAAGGGGAAGCCTGTTTTACACCCCAACCCAAGGCAATTAATAAAATAACCGTAGGGATTCTAGTCTTAGAAGCACTTAGGTCAAAAACATAACTTAACAAGAGTAATACACAAAGTGAAATAATAATAGACATGATTAGGGTTTTTCAATTCTCCTGGTATAGAACCAATTTAAATTGATCCAAATAATCCAAATAAGAACAGATGCAAAACTAATTTTCTGAACAAGGGGAAGATACTTAATTAAACTTGCATCATAATAGAGCCAATTGTTTATAAGCACCAAGAACAAGTTGAATAGACCAAATATAAAAATGCCCATTAATTTGTTTTGATATATGGCCCACATGCTTGTCAAAATGGCTATCAAACCAAATAGGGATGCGGTATTGGTGATTACATCATGATTAATATTGGTGAATAACAGACAAGCAATTATCATAGAGCTAACCCCAGCTATTCTAATGATCTTGGTTTGGAATTGGCTCAATGGCAAATAATTGGGAAAGCTCCACCAGAACAAAGCAAGAGATAGTGCTAAAACCAGCAAGGAAAAAAGGGCAAATGGCTGTCCCACATTAGCTTGCCCGTTAATAGCAATTGGGCTAAGTAGATTACAGAAATAATTATTCATCCAACTAAACCCAATGCTTTGTGGGTCTGCTTGTGATCCGCCAGGGTATTGCAAACTAGCCAAAACATAGAAAACAGCAAAAGCTATAATTCCTGAAATGGGTAAAACTAATTGAAACTTGCTTTTTCCAACAATTGGGTTATTTACTTTTGGGTTCATATAGGTATTCTATAGACAATGTAACATTTATTCAATGCTTGGTTTACTTAAAGGGCAACAAAACTTTCGTTATTTTTATACTTCAAGCAATTACTATGTCTTTCTCTGTTCATATAGACCATTCTCAAGCAGCTCCGGTGATTACCCTAAGGGATGCTACTAGTAAAACCCAAGCTCAGATTTACGCTTTTGGGGCTTTGTTAAATGCGTTCAGCATGGTAGATGGAGCCAATAAAACCAATGTAGTAGCGGGTTTTGATTCTGTAGAAGACGCACAGAACAATATTACAAATGGATTCAAAAGTGCCAAACTTTCTCCCTTTGTTTGCCGGATGCGTGAAGGAAAATATGTTTGGGATGATGACCATTTTCAGGTGAAGAAATTTTTCCTAGCCAATCATGCCATCCATGGCATTCTTTACGATGCCGTTTATCAGATTCAATATACTGAGGCTAATATGCATCAGGCCAAAGTTGAATTGTTGTATAATTATCCTGGCAATGTTCCTGGCTATCCCTTTCCTTTTTTGATACAAGTAGATTGGACATTAGAAAAAGGGAATCAATTGAGTGTAGCAACCAGTGTAACTAATGCTAGTCCATCTCTTATGCCTTTAAGCGATGGCTGGCATCCATATTTTAATTTGGGTAGCAGTGTTGATGAATGCTCGCTAACATTTTCTAGTAATAAGCAATTGGAATTTGATGCAGACTTACTACCAACAGGTAAATTGATAGAGGACAATCGATTTGTAAATGGAGCGGCACTACAAGGGGTTTTCTTAGACAATTGCTTTGAACTTGACAAGTCTTTAAAACAGCCTTTTTGTAAACTTTCTAATCAAGCACTAGAACTAATCATTAAGCCAGAAAGTAGTTATCCTTATTTGCAAATTTATACCCCACCTACTAGGGATATGATTGCCATTGAAAACCTGAGTTCTGCTCCTGATGCATTTAACAATCAAATGGGGCTCCAAACCTTGGAACCCCATGCAACAAAGACTTTTAAAACTACCTATACTATTCAAAAAAAATAATTTGCTATAAGTAATGCTACTCTCAAACAGGTTGGGACCAATTCAACTAGCTTATAATTTTTCTACAGCAGTCATACTAATTTCTACGTTAACTCCTCTTGGCAAGCCTTTTACTGCTACGGTTTCTCTTGCAGGAAAATCGCCAGTGAAATAAGTGCCATACACCGCATTAACTTGAGCAAACAAAGACATATCACTCAAGAAAATGGTGGTTTTAACCACGTGCTCAAAACTAATTTTTGCTTCTGCCAATACTGCTGCAATATTCTTCATGACTTGATGCGTCTCGGCCTCCAAACTGGACTGTTCCAATTCACCAGTTTCGGGTACGAATGCTACCTGTCCACTTAAAAAAACAAAGCCATTGGCTCTTACTGCTTGGCTATAAGGCCCTATGGGCGATGGTGCTTTTTCTGTATTGATTACTTGTTTTGGCATAAATTTTCTTTTATGCCGGCAAATTGATGCATTTCCTTGAACCAGCCAACCTAAATTTGCCATTCATTAGAACACATGCAAATCTTAGTCAAAGCAAACCCAAGTCAAAAAGCCCATTTTGCAGCATTACCCTTTGCGGCAAATGCCACCATATTTTGGCATGACCAAGATCCGGATAAACAAGTAGACGCTTATTTTGACCTTTGTTATGAGGAAGAAGGACCCTGTTTTTCTTGGGTGCATCACCAACCCATTTTTGTCAATGCCTTGACTGCTTCTTCGGATTCCTTGCCTGAAAATACTATCCGGATCAATGGATGGGATGGTTTTTTAGAGAGAAAGATTTGGGAATTGGGGAATGATCATCCCAACCATCGCGCCAAAGCGCAAAAGGTTTTAGAAAACCTGCAACAAGAATTTATATGGGTGCCTAATGAACCTGGTTTAGTGGCGGCTAGGGTGATTGCCATGATTATCAATGAGGCCTATTTTGCCTTTGGCGATGGCGTAAGTTCTAAAGTCGATATGGATACTGCTATGAAATTGGGGACCAATTATCCCTTTGGTCCCTTTGAATGGGCTGAAAAAATAGGACTGCCCAAGATCTTGTCATTGCTGCAAGCACTTGAGAAAAACAATGCTAGATACCAGCCTGCACCTGAAATGATAAGGGAACTAACCGAACAGTTGAAAAAACCTATTTCTTAATGCTACCACTTATCTTACATATTGATACCGCAACAGAATATGCCAGTATCTGTTTAACGCAAGGAGATAGGATCTTGGGCATGAGGGTTAGCCCTGATCAAAAACAACACGGCGCTTTTGTGCAACCAGCTATTCAAGCATTGATGCAAGAAAATGATTTGAATTTGACTGCCTTAAATGCCATTGCTGTAACGGAAGGTCCAGGAAGTTATACGGGTTTAAGGGTGTCCATGGCATCGGCCAAGGGTCTTTGTTATGCGCTTGATAAACCCTTGATTACCATTAGCACTTTGAAAGTAATGGCTCTTGCGGCCCAAATAAAACATGGGAAGGATTATCCCCAAGCCATTTACTGTCCGTTGATTGATGCCCGAAGAATGGAGGTTTTTACCGCCCTCTATGATGGTCATTTAGAACCAATAGCAACTCCTTCTGCCATGATTCTGGACAGCGCTAGCTTTAAGGAATTAGTTGATAATCAAATTATTGTGTTTTCTGGAACGGGTGCTCCTAAGTTTAAAGCCGTTTTAAACCACCCCAATGCCCTATTTAGTGCTGTGCAACATGACGCTAGCCATCTAGCAATTTTGGCCATTCAGGCCCATGAAAAAGCAGCATTTGCCAATCTGGCTTATGCAGAGCCTTATTATCTAAAGGCTTTCTACTCTGCCCCTGCCAAAAAATGACGATTCTCTTATATGATATTTGATTATTTTCATATGCAATGCTAAAATATTTGTTTAACTTTAATATCAGAATCAAGTATTTTTGTAACTAAATAATACTCCCCCCCATGAGTCAGACCATGCAATCCGTTGTTTTGAATGCAGGTAAAACAGCTCTGAAAGTTGATTTTATCCATACTAAGAAAGCAGCATTAATTCTGCGTTCTATCAACCACAAACTTCGACAGCAAATCATCAAACTCCTTGATGATCAACAAAAAATGACTGTTACTGAAATCTATGTAAAGTTGCGCTTGGAGCAATCAGTTGCTTCACAACACTTGGCCATTTTAAGAAGGGCAGGTATTGTATCAACTTCTAGAGACGGTAAATTCATTTATTATTCTGTGAACTATAGCCGTTTAGCTGAAGTGGTTTCTTTTGTAGAAACATTGGTAGGTTAAGGCGCTTCACATATTCTTCTTCTGACTTTCTGGCGATTCCTAGTTTTGGCCTGAAGCTTGCTATATCTTTGTCTAAATTTTAAGCCATGCTGATAGAGCAATTATATACCGGCTGTTTAAGCGAAGCCGCTTACTATATTGAAAGTGAGGGTGTTGCGGCCGTGATTGACCCCCTAAGAGATATTGAAGAATACTTGAAACTAGCTAACGAAAGAGGTAGTACCATCAAGTATATTTTTGAAACGCATTTTCATGCAGATTTTGTTAGCGGACATTTAGACTTAGCTGCTGCTACTGGTGCTACCATTATATACGGCCCCGACACTGTAACCAAATTACCCGTTCATATTGCTAAGGATGGGGATAGCTTTCAAATTGGTGCTGTAAGTATGCAGGTCTTGCATACCCCAGGTCATACACTAGAAAGCACTTGTTATTTATTGAAAAATGAAGCAGGTAAAGACCATGCCATATTTACGGGTGATACCTTATTTGTGGGCGATGTGGGCAGACCAGATCTAGCACAAAAGTCCAATGAAATTACCATGGATGATTTGGCCGGCATGCTCTATGAGAGTTTGCAATCCAAGATTATGCCGTTGGCAGATGACGTAATTGTTTATCCAGGGCATGGGGCAGGAAGTAGTTGTGGTAAGAATATGGGACCAGAAAACCAAAGTACCATTGGGGCTCAAAAATTGGGCAATTATGCCTTACAACAACCAGATAAAGCCAGTTTTGTAAAAGCTGTTACAGAAGGATTGGCTGCACCTCCAAGTTATTTTCCCATTAATGCAAAAATTAACAAAGAGGGATACGAAAGTATTAATGCTGTTATGGAAAAGGGCTTAAAACCATTGAATGCATTGGAGTTTAAACAACTGGCAGTTCAAGACGATACCCTTATTTTAGATACCCGTTTTGCGGCAAGATTTACAGAAGGTTTTGTACCAGGTTCCATTAGTATTGGCCTTGAAGGCCGATTTGCTGAATGGGCAGGAAACATTTTACCATTTACTAAAAACATATTGATAGTAGCAGAGCCCGGAAAAGAAAAAGAATCCCTTGTTAGATTAACAAGGGTTGGTTTTGAGAAATTCATTGGCTTTCTAGACGGAGGTTATCCTACTTGGGTGAATGCCGGCGAAAAAATTGACATGATCATTGATGTGGAAGCAGATGAACTGGCCATGGATATTCCCTTTGACCCCAATATGGTGATCATAGATGTTCGCAAAGAATCGGAGTACGATGAAGCCCATGTAAAAGATGCTTTGAATATTCCATTGACCGATTTAACTGACCCTGCAAGCATGGCCAACTTAGATGACCACCATAATATTTATGTGCACTGCGCGGGTGGCTATAGAAGTGTGATTGCCCTTTCCTTATTAAAAAGAGAAGGATTCCATAACCTTAGAAATGTAGTAGGGGGATTTGGCCTGATCAAAGAATTGGGTGACAAAATTGAGATTGAAAAAACCGAAGCAGCTCTAAACTAATCAAACCTTACAGATACCAAAAGTCCCGAACAGGTTCGGGACTTTTTTATTAAACTAATTATAGATTTTCACCGTCCATTCTTCACTCTTCACTTTTCACTTCTTCTTCCTCTCTTCACTCTTCACTCTTCACTTTTCACTTCTTCTTCCTCTCTTCACTCTTCACTCTTCACTTTTCACTTCTTCTTCCCCTCTTCACTCTTCACTTTTCACTTCTTCTTCCTCTCTTCACTCTTCACTTTTCACTTCTTCTTCCTCTCTTCACTCTTCACTCTTCACTTTTCACTTTTCACTCTTCACTCTTCACTCTTCACTTTTATCTCTTCACTTAACAAGTAGCTGCCCGTGCTTTTCCTGATCAAATTCCCATTTCCAACGTCTATGACTCCAGAGATAATTGGCGGGCTTTAATTTTACCGCACGCTCCACATAGCCTGCAAATACTTGTGTGAGTTCTCCGTCTTTGTATAGATTGGGTGTAGTAGTAATAACATCTAAATCTACCCTATAATGCCCACGTTTCACTTTATAAAAATGTCCAAAGACAACGGCAGTATTATTCAATTTAGCCCCTTTCTCAGGACCAACTACAAAGGGAGTTAATCTTCCAAAAAAGTTTACCCAATGGGCTTTGAATTGATTGGGAGGATTTTGATCTGCCGCCAAACCCAATGCATATCTATCTGGCACATGGGCTTTGAAATTATTTTTGAACTCGTTAGCAGGAACTAGGATAGTACCATTCTTGATGCGCATATCCAACATCATTTTATTAAACACTTTGTTGGTCAATGGTTGGTATACTCCCACAAATGGATATTTGCTAACAAGACCAATTCCAAGATTAATGACTTCCCAATTAAAGAAATGCCCACATTGCAATTGTACGTTTTGACCACTACTGTATAAATTGTTTAGCACTTCTGCATTGGAAGAAAATCTTTTTGCCACTTCTTTATTACTAATAGAAAACATTTTGATGGTTTCAAACACCATGTCAATGAAATTGTGGTAAAAATCCTTGGCAATTCTTACTCGTTCAGCCTGCGTTTTTTCTGGAAATGCAATGGCCAAATTTTTCATTACCACAGCTTTTCGGTATCCAATTACATAATAAACCAAGCCATAAAACGCGTCTGCAATCAAGTACATGACTCTCCATGGAATCAGCGATAACAAATAAAAAAATCCGTAAGTAAGATGATACATGTGGCAATTTCTAGACGCAAGTTACAAAATGATATTTTGCAACAAATCTGATTTCTGTTGGTGATCTGTATTATAATGCAAGCCCCTACTTTCTTTGCGAAATTGTGCTCCTTTTACAATCAGATATCCTACGGTAATCAAGTTGCGCAATTCACTTAATTGGGGAGACACTTTGGTAGAACGATACAAATCTTCCGTTTCAGTGAACAGTAGGTCCAGTCTTTTCATGGCTCTTTCTAAACGAACATCTGTTCTAACAATCCCCACATAGTCACTCATGATTTGGGTAAGCTCTTTTTGGCTTTGGGTAATCAGAATCATTTCTCTTGGATCACTGGTACCAGTGGTCTTCCAGTCAGGAATGCGTTTCTCAAAATTGAGTTGGCCTACTTTATCTGCGCTATCTAAATAGGCCCTATGTGCAAAGACCATGGCTTCTAATAAGGAGTTGCTGGCCAATCTATTGGCACCGTGCAATCCTGTACTGGCGCATTCACCACAGGCGTATAAATTCTGAATAGAGGTTCTTCCCCACTCATCAGTTTTGATACCGCCACAACTATAATGCGCGGCTGGAGCAACAGGAATCATGTGTTGCATCACATCAATGCCAATACTCAAACATTTTTCATAGATATTCGGGAAATGGTGGATGAATTTATCCTTATCCATATGCCTAGCATCTAAGTATACGTGTTCTGTACCAGTACGCTTCATTTCATTGTCTATAGCACGTGCAACAATATCTCTGGGTGCCAAGTCTTTTCTTTCATCATAACGTTCCATAAAAGCTTCTCCCGCTTTGTTGCGCAAGATGCCACCATCGCCGCGCACGGCTTCTGTAATTAAGAAAGAAGGAGAAACACCGGGCTCAAATAATGCAGTTGGGTGAAACTGGATAAATTCCATGTTCTCAATCTTTCCCTTGGCCCTATACACCATGGCAATTCCATCGCCAGTGGCAATTCTAGGATTGGTTGTTGTTCTATAGGCTTGACCACAACCACCAGTTGCTAATACGGTAATTTTGGAAAGTATGGTTTCAATTTGATTGGTCTGTCTGTTTAAAACATAGACGCCATAACAGGTGATGTCTAAAGTAGACTTGGTAACCAAGAAACCCAAATGGTGTTGGGTAATAATGTCTACCACAAAACAATGGTTGATCAACCGAATATTGGTAGCAGCTTCTAATTGTGAAAGTAAAGCGCGTTCCATTTCTTTTCCGGTAACGTCTTTATGGTGTAGGATTCTATTCTCACTATGACCACCTTCTTTACCCAAACTATATTCGCCTTTTTCATTGCGGTCAAAATTGGCGCCTAAGTCAATGATCTCTCTAATTCTTTCTGGACCTTCTTTGACTACCAGTGCTACAATGTCTTCATTGCATAGACCATCGCCGGCTATAAGGGTATCTTCAATATGTTTGTCATAACTGTCTTTGTTCTCATCCCAAACCCCTGCAATACCGCCTTGTGCATACTTGGTATTGGTTTCATCGGCATCCGTTTTGGTGATGACCGTTATGGTTTTATCAGGATGAGCTTCACTCATTTTCAAGGCATAGGTTAGCCCTGCAATGCCTGAACCAATAACCAGAAAATCTGTTTCCATATTTGGAAGTTTATCAAGCCGGATCTATCCAGGCTTCACTGTCTTTGAGTAATTGAATGAGTTCGTTTACGGCAATACTACTGTCAATGTTTTTCTTGACTACTTCTTTTCCTTTATACAAAGTAATGGTTCCAACACCGCTTCCTACATAACCAAAATCGGCATCGGCCATTTCTCCTGGACCATTCACAATGCATCCCATGATGGCAATTTTTACACCTTTCAAATGGTTGGTCACACTGCGAATCTTGGCCGTGGTTTCTTGTAAATCAAACAAGGTTCTACCACAGCTTGGGCAGGAAATATATTCTGTTTTAGAGATTCTGGTTCTGGTTGCTTGCAGAATACCAAAAGCCGTATTGTTCAGGAATTGCTCTACACTTTGGTTGTTCAAATAGTTTCTTCCAGATGCATTGTTAACTTCAGAACTGCCATAAGATTGACTGGTCATTCCTAAGCAAATACCATCTCCAAAACCATCTAAAAATAATGCGCCGCATTCAGTACTAAAATGAATCAGGTGTTCATCGGCAGTTTGCCAATTGCTATCTGTAATTAATACAACAGGATTGTCAATTCCCTTATTAATGAGTTCCAAAAACATTCTTCTTACAGCAGGCATGGCTTGCTGATTAGAACTGCTTAAACATAGCACCACGGTTGGGTCATTGGCAATCTGGTCTAAATAACTATAATCATTAATAGGGGTTTCATCAGAATAGCAATCTACCATTACAAAGTTCAAAACAGGGTGTTTGTATTCCGATTCTAAAAAACCTTGTGCGTCAAAAATGGGTAGGCATTTTGATTGGTCATTAGCCATGGCCGCTGTAGCGGGATAGCTAATAACTTTTAAAGTTCCGGGCAGTGCAAAATCCAATACTTGGTGTCCGGTAAACACATAATCCGCAGCCGCGTCACTGATATTCCATTTGTCTGTTTGGGCGTCATACCTGTATCCAATGGCTGCTAAATCTTCTGCTTGAATGCTGGTCAATTTGCTCAGGTCTGCAACCACAACAGGCACTTGTTTGCCACCAATATTATCTACTGCAAAACTTTTTCTTCTGCCGTACACAAAGGGACTATATCCAATTTTTTCTATAGCAGGTATCACAGAAACAGCAGCTGGTTTGCTGTATCTTTTTACCAAGTCTCTGCAAACTGGAATCTCAAATTCGGGGTCTTCAGTTAAACTCACTCGCACCGTATCTCCAATGCCATCTTCTAATAAAGTACCTATTCCTGCTGCACTTTTTACCCTACCGTCTTCTCCATCACCTGCTTCTGTAACGCCTAAATGCAAAGGATAAATTTCTCCAAACTCTGCATCCATTTGTTGAATCAACAATCTATAGGCCTGTACCATCACTTGAGGGTTAGAGGACTTCATGCTGAGTACAATATTGTGGTAAGATTCGTATCGCGCTATGCGCAAAAATTCCATGGCTGATTCAACCATACCATTAGCGGTATCTCCATATCGGCTCATGATCCTATCACTCAAAGAACCATGATTGGTGCCAATACGCATGGCTGTTCCATATTCTTTACAAATGCGCAAGAGCGGTGTAAACCTTTCTTGAATGCGTTCTATTTCTTCTGCATACTCCGCATCTGTATAATCAATCTGTTCAAACTTTTTCTTGTCTACATAGTTACCTGGGTTCACCCTAACTTTCTCTACTATTCTTGCTGCAATTTCTGCGGCATTGGGCGTAAAATGAATGTCTGCAATCAAGGGTGTATTGTAACCACGTTTGCGCAATTCGTTTTTAATATTTTGCAAGTTCTCAGCCTCATTTCTACTGGGGGCTGTTATGCGCACCAATTCTGCCCCAGCTTCTATGCAACGGATAGTTTGTTCTACCGTTGCAAGGGTGTTCATGGTATCAGTAGTGGTCATGGTTTGCACCCGAACAGGATGAAAATTACCCAAGGAAAGGGCTCCAATTTTCACTTCTTTGGTGGCCAAACGCGTTCTATTGGTAAGCGAATTACAATACAATTGCATAATAGAGGTTCTGTTACAAATCTAAAGTTTATCTAACAACTATCTAGCGGAATGGTTTAGCGTTTGCCTTCTAGAAAGCCTTGCTCTTTTAGTACGGCCTTTAAGATGTCTTGCCTAATGGTTCCTGGTTTGGTATCATGTGGTCCTTCTACGTTGAGTACAAAGAAATGTACGTGTTTGTTTTCTTCAATCCAACCCACTAACCAACCCAAGGCATTGCCATTCTCACGGTATCCCCATCCAGTTTTATAAGCCAGTCTATAATTGGCATTGTCTTCTTGTACCATGACTTTACGTACAATCTCTTGGGTTCTTTTTTGAAAGGGCAGTAAATTGAAATAGAGCTTCTTAACCAGACCCATCTGTTCGTCAGCCGTAATTTTCAGGCTATTGTCTAACCAAAATTGGTCCAGGGTTTTACCCATTTGTTTATTGCCATATTTGAGTGAGTCTAACCAAAACTGCATGGTGTCTTTGCCAATTCTGCGAGCCACTTCTTGAAAATAAGGAACAGCGGATCTTTTAAACGCTTCTTCCATGGTCAGGTCTTGATTCCAACTCATACTGCTGTCTCCATTTGGAAAATCCCGCACAACAGCATCCCATTTAATCAACATTTTTTCATTGAAAATCTTACCGGTTTCTAGACCAATTAAGCTATTGACAATTTTAAATGTAGAGGCGGGCAAAAAAGCTGTATCTCTATATCTAGCCAAATTATAAATAGTGAATTGACCGCTTCCATTGTCAAAGATGGCAAAACTTCCAGTAACCCCCTTTGCATCAAACTGGGTTTTGATCTTGTTGTCAATGGTTACATTATTGGGAGAGCAGGCGGTAAAAGCCAGGGCTATCATCAGAAATCCTAAGAAATAAACACGCATATTGGTTAATTGAGCTGCAAAGTTAACCCAAATGCCTATTGTTTTACTAGTTGGTAATCCTTTACTTGATACATACTCATTAAATCCAACACTTTGGCCAAACAATGGTCAGAATAGCCTTTTTGAGTAATCAGACTCAGGGGTTTGGCATGAAATGCGGCTTCATTTGTTTCCAGATAGGGTCTTAAGGAATCCATATGAAGACGCATTTGTATATTGTCTAAATGCAATTCCAAACTATCTTTTTCAATATGAATGGCATAAGAGAGGTCATAATTTACTCTTGTCTTTTCTGGTTCAATTGACTGAACTGTTACAGGCGCAATTGTGGTAGTCTTAGCAGCATTGCTATACCACTGAATACCAAAATACGCAGCTGCTGTCATGAGCAAAATGACCATTATTGCAAGGATCCATTTTTTCACAGACTATTATTTAAGATTTTAGCACGCCTAATTCCTTACCCACTTTGGTAAATGCCGCAATGGCTTTATCCAAATGTGCTTGGGAATGTGCTGCACTCAATTGAACGCGGATTCTTGCCAAACCCTTTGCCACAACAGGAAAGAAGAATCCTATTACATAAACTCCCTCTTCTAATAAGGCTGCTGCAAATTGCTGTGCCACCGTTGCTTCATAGAGCATGATGGGAACAATGGGATGGTCGCCTGGTTTAATGTCAAAACCAGCTGCTGTCATTTTCTCACGGAAATATTTGGTATTAAACTCTAGTCTATCGCGCAGCTCTGTGGTTTCTGTTAGCATATCTAATACGGCTATGCTTGCGCCTACAATGCTTGGCGCCACTGTGTTTGAGAACAAATAAGGTCTGCTTCTTTGACGCAGCATTTCTATTACTTCTTTCTTACCTGAAGTAAATCCGCCACTGGCACCACCAAGTGCTTTACCTAGTGTTCCAGTGATAATATCAATCCTACCCATGACCCCGCGGTATTCGTGGGTACCTCTACCTGACTTACCTAAAAAGCCAGATGAATGACATTCATCAATCATCACAATGGCGTCATACTTATCTGCCAAGTCACAGATCTTGTCTAATTGCGCAATAGTTCCGTCCATGCTAAAAGAACCATCTGTAACAATGATCCTGCTTCTACAAGCAGCAGATTCTTTGAGTTTGGCTTCTAAGTCTTCCATATTATTGTGCTCATATCTGTAGCGCTGCGCCTTACATAATCTTACGCCATCAATAATGGAAGCATGGTTGAGTGCGTCACTAATAATAGCGTCTTCCTCATTAAACAGGGGCTCAAAAACACCCCCATTGGCGTCAAAAGCTGCGGCATACAAAATGGTGTCTTCTGTACCCAAGAACTGGGCTATTTTCAGTTCTAATTCTTTGTGTATGTCTTGAGTACCACAGATAAAACGCACAGAACTCATACCATAACCATGGGTGTCTATGGCTTTATGGGCCGCTTCAATGACTTTGGGGTGAGAAGAAAGCCCCAAATAGTTATTGGCACAGAAATTCAAAACAGTTTTACCATTCACCGTAATCTCTGGTCCTTGTTCACTGGTAATAATGCGTTCTTTCTTAAAAAGACCCGCTTTTTCTATTTCTGAGAGTTCTGTTTGAATTCTATTGGCAAAAGACTGATTCATTTGACTGTTTTAAGTGTTCAAAGATAAGGTGCGATTCTTAAAAAAACTACCAAGCGTTAACATGGATTCCTACCTTTGCACTATGCGTCCCTTATCCTTACTAATAGCCTTTGTTGTTTTGTTAACTGGATGTAGCAAATCGGGTTCAGATCCTATTGTAGATCCTGCTCCTCCATTGCCTCCAGTACCTAGTCCCAATGCTAATTTTATCCGTGGTTTGGATCTTTCTTTTAGCCCTGAAATTTTGGCTACTGGTACCCAATTTTATCAAAATGGCCTGAAGGCCGATTTAGTACAACTCTGCAAAGACAAAGGCATTAATACAGTTAGACTGAGACTATGGCATAATCCAGCTAATACACATTCCAGTTTAAAAGAAGTGGTAGACTTCTCTAAAACCCTTTCAGATAAAGGCTTTGGCATTTGGTTAGATATTCATTATTCTGATACATGGGCCGATCCTGCCAACCAAAACAAACCCGCTGCTTGGAAAAACACTACAGGCAACTTATTAAAAGATTCAGTTTATCAATATACAGCAAGGGTCATGGCTGCTTTTAAAACGGCTGGTATTAGTTTGAAAATTGTTCAGGTAGGTAACGAAACCAATGCTGGTTTTTTATGGAACGATGGTAGAGTTGGTGGCAGTTATGATAACAATTGGGCTAATTATGCTTTGCTTTTAAAAGAAGGTTTACGTGCTGTTAAAGAAGCCGATGCCAATACCAAAACCATGGTTCATTTTGCTGGGATTGATGGGGCTGAATGGTTTTACAATAACCTAGCAATACAAACAGTTAGTTACGATTATATAGGATTATCCTTCTACCCCATTTGGCATGGTAAAAGTTTAGACGCACTAGGAACAGGCATGAGTAATCTAATTGCCAAGTTTCAAAAACCAGTGGTGATAGCTGAAACATCTTATCCTTTTACACTTGGCTGGAATGACTATACCAATAATGTGGTTGGATTATCCAATCAAATAATTTCTGAATACCCAGCATCGCCCCAAGGGCAAGAAGCTTTTACCAAGGCCTTGATAGATGTTTTAAAAAAACTACCCCAACAACAGGGTTTGGGTCTTTGTTGGTGGGCACCAGAATGGGTAGCCTATAAAGGCCCTACTGCTACCAATGGTTCTAGCATGGAAAACCTGACCCTGTTTGACTTTGCCAACAATGCACTTCCTGCACTTTCAAGCTTAGGTACTTATTAAAAAAGCCATCCTTTGCAGAATGGCTTTTCAAAAATAGGTGGAAGATTTATTTCTTAATTTTTATTGGAAACTTATAAAACATATTGGGTATCACCAATTGAACCGTTGTTTTAATATCCATAAGGCTTGACTCTTCTTTTCTGGCTTGAGCCGTACTTCTCCAAACCACTTCATTAGTTTTATGGTCAATCATATCAATGACCATGGTGCCGTCACGGAAAGACTCCAATTGCGCACTACCATTATACACTTCTGGTCTATTATCTGAACTAAAATAATAGATCTTGGGTTGGTTGGGCATATTGGCCGTTTCTATATAAGGGCTATAAGTAACTTGCTGGTCTCTACTTACTTGGTAGTCTTTTTTCATGACCAAATTGTATCTAAAAAGCACGTCAGGATTGGCAGTATCATACACCATTCCTTTCTCACTTAATACACGGAATCCTTCTTCAGTAAGGGCTGCAACAAGTTTCTTCCTATCTACTACTTTAGAATAAGAAGTGTCTTTGGTGGGCAAAAAAGCATAAGTTTTATACTTGGTAAAATCTACCCCTTTCAAGCTTTCTGAACTGTACATTTTAGGACCGCTGGAACAAGCGGCAAACAAAAAGGCCATCAGGCCAACTATGGCAAAATTCTTTATCATGCTGCAAAATACAAATCAAGTGCCAATTTTGGCTATTTTTTGCCTTAAGCAATCACAAATCGGTAGCCCACGCCTTTAATAGTAATGATCTCAAGCTTGGAATCATCTTTTAAATAAGACCTGATTTTGGTAATGTATACGTCTAGGTTACGGCTATTGAAAAAGCTATCGTTACCCCAAATATGATTTAACAATTCTCTTCTATCTATGATGGCATTGCTATTTAGATAGAGGTATTTGAGCAATTCGCTTTCGCGATAGGAGAGTTTTTTTTCAATAGAACCCTTGCGTAATACTTGCTTGTTAATCTGAAATTCGTAATCCCCAATATGAATCTGTTCTCCGACAATTGTCAGCGTTTCTTCTTTTTTTACCCTAAGCGCATTTTCAATTCTCACTATTAATTCTTCCATGCTAAAGGGTTTGCGGATATAATCATTTCCGCCAATCTTGAACCCATGTACTAGGTCTTCTGTTTGTGTTTTTGCAGTAAGAAAAAGTATAGGTATATCATCATTGGTCTTACGAATATCTTCTGCAATCTCAAATCCACTTCTGTTTGGGAGCATAACGTCTAACACACAGATATCAGGTAGTTCGTCCTCAAAAGTTCTTAATACATCTGCACCATCGGTTTCCATGATTACTTCAAACCCCCGACTCTCTAAGGTTTCTTTGACAATTTTTCCTAAAAAAACCTCATCTTCTACATATAATATTTTGATACTCATGCGTTGGGTAATTTAATGGTGAATGCAGAACCTTTTCCTGGTTGACTTTCTACTGCAATGCTGCCGCCGTGTTGCTGTACCACATGTGCCGCATAACTCAACCCCAATCCATATCCTTTGATATTGTGGTGGTCTCCTGAAGGCACTCTAAAGAATTTTTCAAAAACCTTATTGGCGTATTCGGGTGAAATGCCAATACCATTGTCTTCTACGCATAATTTAAATTCTTGTGGTGTTGCAGCTAATTCAACTTTGATCTCAGGTTTATTGCCTCCGTACTTAAGTGCATTGTCCAATAAATTATAAATGACACTGGTAATATGTAATCGGTCTGCGTGAATTATAAAGGGCTCTCCTGCTGTTTTGAAACTCACAGTGGCCTTATTTTTTTGGAATTGCAATCGCATACTATGCATTACTTCTTCTACCAATTCTTTGAGGTTGAAATCTGTTTTTTGCAATTCAATGTCTTTGTTCTCAAACATGGATAGTTTTAAAACTTTGTCTACTAAGAGACTAAGACGTTGTAATTCTGAAGCAGAAATATCAAGGTATTCCTTGGTGCGTTCTGGACTTTGAAGGGCATCAAAATTTCTAAGCGCTTCAATAGCCACATTGACCGTTGCAATGGGTGTTTTTAATTCATGGGTAATATTACTGATAAAGTCATTCTTCATCATGGTCAACCTTCTCTGAGCCAATAGATTTCTATACAGAAACAAAAAACTAATAGCAGTAAACGCTACCAATAATAGTGAGAGTAAAATTTGGGGTGCTATTTTACGCATCAGAAAACTGGTTGGCGCTTCAAAACTAGCTTGGTAGGCATTCTTGCTTAAAAAGCCAACTGGTACCTTAGACGTACTAAAGTGCATTCCTGCAATAGAATCAGGTCTAAACAAACTATCTCTTTTTATATTAAAAGCTGCATTGATTCCTGCATTTGACAAAGCTATTTTATAGGCCGAATCAATTTGTGGAATGGAAATAGTATCGTTCAGTGTTCTTGATTTAACCAGAAAATCTTGGGTCATTCTTCTGACCTTATGTGAAGGCGGTCTTGGCGGAGCCATAGGTTCCTCTGTACGAATAAACTCTGTGATTGAATCTTGCCTACTAGAGGTTTGAATACTGATTTTGGGAACATGTTCTCCAGCTTTTGACATACCCATTCTGATTCCTTCTTGAATCATTTGGGTAATATTGATATTGCCTGATTTTAGGTTAGACTTAACCAATGAATCCATCCTTTTTTGGAATATTACTACTGATTTTTTAGAAGCAAATGAATCGGCTTCATTGTCTGAATTCTCTGAGTGATCCGCATTAAAACGGAATTTGATGCTACCAGTACTCCCCTTTTCATTGGGTTGCTCCATACTCATGCCATTTTCATTCATAGAAATGATCATTTCTTTTGCTGGCTTAGCACTGGACCTAATTCTAATTTCTGGCAATTTCTTGGCTACTAGGTCTGCCACATCACCTAAAAAATTATTTTCTTCCGGAATTATTTGATAAAAAAGTGAGTCTTTTTTTAAGCGTTGAGCCTGCACTTTATACATGGTCTCCCTAAATACAATATCAGTTGTTTTTTTAAACCCTGCAGCTTCTTCCATATAGAGTTTCTGTAACCAATAGGTCTGAAATGCCACAATCAGTAAGATAGCAGCTATCATCAGCATTCTGGAGACCCCTATTTTGGAAATGGAAAAATGGAACATATGGTTGTTTACCCTTCAAAGATAATTGGCTATTCAACCCAATAAAACTTTCATTAACCTAAATTAACCAATAATCAAGCTATGTTAACTCCCCAATGTATAGATTTGAAGCTTAAAACAATTTACATGCTTAAAGTTTTACTATCCTTTACCTGTTTATCAGGTTTTTTGTTGGCAAACGCTCAGCAAAAAGAAGGAACTATTGTGTTTGAACGCAAGATAAATATGCACAAAACCATTCCTGACGAACAAATGCGGGCCATGATGCCAGAATTCCGCACAAGTAAACATGTGCTACTGTTCAGTGATAGTGTATCTGTTTATAAGGTAATTCCGGAAGACGAAGCTCCAGATCCATTTGCAAGTGGAGGTGGTGGCGGCGGAAGAATGATCATGCGTTTTGGCAATGATGGAGGGGATTTGTATAAAAATTTTGGTCAATCTAAATCTATATTAACTTCTGAACTAGGTGGCAAAAATTTTCTGATTGTTGATAGCATTAAACCTCAACCTTGGAAATTGAGCATGGAAACCAAACAAATTTTGGGTCAAACATGTCACAAAGCCACTAGAAAAATGCCCGCCCCACAAATGGGTATGCGCGTGATGACTATGGGCGGACCTGGTGGAGCTACAACCAAAGATACCACGGTTCAAAAACCAGTTGCTCCAAAAGAAATGGAAATTGTAGCATGGTTTGCAGACAATATCATTAGTCCAGTAGGTCCAGAAAATTATGGCCAATTACCCGGAGTGATTTTAGAATTAGATATAGACAATGGTAAAACAGTTTATACAGCAAAAGAAATTAAAACTACCGTTGAAGTAAAGGAATTAAAAGAACCCAAAAAAGGCAAGGTAGTTACCCAAGAAGAATACCGCAAATTGATGATGCAAATGATGCAAAACCAAGGTGGACCTTCTATGTTCCGTAGGGGTGATAACTAGTCTTAAGATTTTTAAAAGAGCCGTCCCGATTAAATCGGGACGGCTCTTTTTTTTTGGGTCATCTTATGTGACTAGCAAAATGACCAATCAATTCTTGGGTTACTGTTAGTTATTACCCATGGATCTTACCACCACGGTGGCTCCTGTTGTAGAAGCACCTGATTTGTTTAAGCGAAAACTAGCTGTAAGCATAAAGTAGCGCTGTAAGACATTGTATCGAGTATCTTCTATATAGTTCTGAGATGCATTTCTTGAAATACCCACGTTTTTATTCAAAAGATCAAAGACTGAAAATTTAACTTCTGCACGCTTATTTTTAAGAAATCCCTTTGCCATAGACATATTCCAAAGAGGTAGATTTAAGTTATAACCATCGGCCCTGCCGGTATTAATGGTATAATTAAAATTACTGTTTAATAAAATGCCCCAAGGCAAATTATTATTGGTTTCTAAGCCATAAATCTGTTGTAAATAATGACTATTTAATTGAGGTTGAAGGGTGTATTGAATATTGCTAAAATTCAATCTTGCAGAAAGTCTTAGATCAAACTTACTGTCATTTCCATATGACCAACTTAGGTTGGGTCCTACGCTTGAATTAACAATGGTATTCTTTGCTAAGTTTAAAAAAGAAACATTGTTCATATAACTAGCGCCCATACCAATATCTATTCTTGATTTTAGCCTTTTAATGGGGAATCCCATATCGGCATTGGCAAATAAATTATATACCCCGTCTGTGTTTACTGGGCTACTAATTCTAGAACCATTGGTTTGTACAATGTCTGAATTTGCAATAGCATTATCTGATTTTGAAGCAGAGACAAATGCAAAGAAATTACTTTGGGTAAATGTATTGGCATTAAAATAATTCAAACTCAAATTTTGTACATAAGTTCTTTTTAAATTGGGATTACCCGTATAGGTATTTAATGGATCACTTACGTCAACAATTGGTTGTAATTGAGTGGTAGATGGGTTTTGAGTAGAAGTACTATAATTCAAACTTAAATTGCGTGTACTGTTCAACTTGTACTGCATATTCAAACTTGGTAACATATCTGTGAAGCGCTGATTAATTACATTTCCATTGGTATTATTGGTACTAATCAGACTAGTGGCTTGCAAAGAAGTACCAATAGTATAATTAATTTTCTTCTGATTACTTCTCCAAGCAACACCTCCACCTCCGTATTCAAAACTGTTATTAAAATCGTTGCTTTGCAATTTATTTAAGAGGTCATACTTGCCGCTAGAAGCATTATAATCATAGGATTTTCGGTTACTAGTACCTTTAGAACTATTGTAAAACACACTAAATTCTAACAAGGATTTTTTACCTACTGGCTCTGTATAAATTAGGTTTCCTCCAAAACTACTGGTATGAGCATCCCTGCTATTGCGTTGATTGGTAATACTATCTTTAAGTGAGATGCCTGATACATAAAAACTGTTTTTATTTAACAAGGTTCCAGTTTGGGTACTATTATTATCAATCCAGTTTAAGTTAGAAGAAATGGTTCTTCCCTTCTTTTTAAGCCTTTGTCTATACTGTGCGTTGGTGACCATATTAGTTGCTTCAGACCTTGTGCTATTGTCACTAGAACCATCATTAATTTTCACACCCTTAGCATCAGTACTCGCGTAATTACTTTTGGAGATAGCATCATTTTGCTGGAAAGTGATTTGCGGAACAATTTTAAATGAGATAAAACTATCTACTTTTTGATCAATACTAAAATTAACGCGTTGTTGTTGTACCCTTTTTTGGTTGTTACTATTGGATACATAGTCAAAGCTATTTCCTGGAAGCAAGTTCTGACGATTACTACTTCTGTCTGTACCCAAGTCTACATCAGAAGCAATAAAGGATCCATTTACATCCGTTTTCTTTTTCCAGGTATCGTTGAAATTAATTCCTCCCGCAAAAGTTTTTGCAATCCCCTGTTGGTTTTGACCAAGACCAGAAATGGGTAATCCATTATCATCCCCACCACCAATTTTAATATTGATACCGCCACCAGAACGCATGCCCCTAGCTAGGTCTCCTGAAAAATTAAGGACATCATTAATACTAAATCCTTGTCTATTGGTATTATTGGCCATCCCTAACAAAGAGAGCTGCTGGTCTCCATTAAATTTATTGATATTGGTTTGAGCGTCATAACGACTATTCGTTCCAGCCCCTGCCGATACTTTTCCAAACAAGGATTTGTTTCTGTCTTTTTTCAACTTTAGGTTAATGGCTTTTTCAGATTGCCCATCGTCTACACCTGTAAATGCAGCCCTATCAGATTTCTTGTCAAAGACCTGCACTTTGTCTACCGCATCTGCATCTAGATTCTTGGTGGCTAATTTGGGATCACCTGTAAAAAACTCTTTCCCATTGACCAATACCCGATTAATCTTTTGTCCATTTACACGCACCGTACCATCGGCATCCACTACCACCCCCGGCAATTTTTTGAGTAGGTCTTCTACAACCGCATTGGGTTGTGTCTTAAAGTTTTCGGTATTAAATTCTAGGGTGTCGTTGTTCATGACAACAGGTGCTCGTTTGGCATTAACAGTCACGGCAGAAGCACTGTTTACATCTGTCATAGCCAGAACACCCAGATTGGCCGTTTCACCTTCTTTCAAATTCACAGGCACCCAAATTGGAACAAATCCAACATAGGATGCAGAAACCAAGTAATTGCCTTTGGCGATATTCTTTAATTGGAAAGCCCCCGTAGAATCGGCCCTTAAAAAGCTGATTAAAGAAGAATCTTTGGCCTGAACCAATGAAATTGTAGAATAAGACAAGCCTCTTTTTGATGCTGTATCCATCACTTTTCCGCTAATTGACCCTGTTGTTTTTTGAGCCTGAGCCATAAAAAAACAACATGTTGCAAGGAAAACACCTAAAATTTTATTCATCAAGTTAGTTTGGCCGAAACTACTGCAACCTATTTAAAACAAGTGTTAATGAATATGGGCTAATGGTTAATCAAGGTTAATGGTTTGGTTTATTGGCCAATATAGATTCTATAGCATCCAATTCTTCTACACTAAATGATTTATTACTTAGTGCGTGCAAATTGTCATCCAATTGAGCTACTGAACTGGCCCCAATTAATACTGAAGTAACACGAGGGTCTTTTAGTAACCAAGCAATGGCCATTTGCGCCAAAGATTGATTCCTGCGTTCAGCCATATTTTGTAAAGCCTGTAATTGCGCTAAAAGTTCTGGTGTAATAGCAGAACTCTGAAGCGCGCCATGTTCTTTTCCTGCCCTAGAATCTGAAGGAATACCTTTTAAATACTTGTTGGTTAATAGACCCTGTGCCAATGGAGAAAATGCAATACATCCTACGCCTTTATCTTGCAATACATCCATCAAGCCTTCTTCTACCCATCTTACTAGCATGCTGTATTTGGGTTGGTGAATCAAACAAGGCGTACCTGACGCCTTGAGTATTTCCACGGCTTTTGCTGCTAAATCGGCTGGATAATTTGAAATCCCTACATACAAAGCCTTTCCTTGTTGTACCGCAGAAGTTAATGCACTCATTGTTTCTTCTAGTGGTGTTTCTGGATCAGGTCTATGTGAATAGAAAATGTCTACATAGTCTAAACCCATTCTTTTCAAACTCTGATCCAAACTTGAAAGCAAGTATTTTCTAGAACCCCAATCTCCATAAGGTCCGTCCCACATGGTAAAACCTGCTTTGGTAGAAATAATCATTTCATCGCGATAGCCCGCAAAATCCTTTTTCAGAATAATACCAAAATTCTCTTCTGCAGATCCTGGAGGAGGACCATAATTGTTGGCTAAGTCTAAATGGGTAATTCCAGTATCAAATGCCCTCCACAGAATTTTTCTAAAATTTTCAAACACATCAACGCCCCCAAAATTATGCCAGAGGCCTAGTGAAATTTCTGGTAGACGTATACCGGAAACCCCACATCTGCGGTATTCCATATTTTGGTATCTGTTAGTAGCAGGTTGGTATGACATGTTTATTTTTTTATAGGTTGAATAAGGTCCCAAAGATTACCGTAAAGGTCTTCAAATACAGCAACAATTCCATATTCCTCTTCAGAAGGAGGCCTAACAAAACGAATACCATCGGCACTCATACGCGCGTGGTCTCTCCAAAAATCATCGGTATATAAAAACAGAAAAACCCGACCACCGGTTTGATTACCAATGCGGGTTTGCTGTTCAGGGGTAGCTGCTTTTGCCAATAACAAACTAGTAGTTGAATGGCCCGGGGGAGCTACCATTACCCATCGTTTGGTATCAGAAAGCTTAGTGTCTTCTATTAATCTAAAATGTAGTTTTTGAGTATAGAAAGCAATGGCTTCATCATAATCTGCTACTACAAGGGCCATATGTGCAATCTGTTGTTCCATATTTTGAACCTCTTTTGTGAAAATGAGGTTTAAAAATAAGGAATTGATAGGAACTGTCCTTCAGAACTACTATAAGCGTATAGACAAACCAATTTTACTATTGCTGGCACTATTGCCCCCACTAAATTCTAAATTCAATCCTAGCTTATTGCTAAAATAATGCCTACCACCTATCTGTGCCCCTATAGCCAAACCAGAACTATGGCTTCCTCCATAAGTGGTTGGTGAGGTCCAAATATTAAAACCAACATTTAAGCCAGCATAAAAGTCATAATTAGATGGAATATTCAGTGCATTATTGAAATGGTAATTCCCATTTCCTATTACACCAATTATTTGTTGTCTATAAGTTCCATTATTCCAATCCTCATCATAATTTCTTACTGATAGTTCAGCTCCAAGTGTAATGTCTTTACTGATTCCATAATCCAGTCCTAAGTATACGGGAATTCCCCAATTTGAAAGACCAAGGCCAAAGTTTAATTGAGACCTGCCTGTAGCTAAGGCATTTTGGGATTGTGCGTACAAACACATACTTGTGAATAGTACAATTGCAAATATTTTTTTCATGATTGTTTGTTGTTTGAATTGACCGTTTCTGAATCATCCGCAATAAGTGTGGCGGTTTTTCTGGAAACAAGATTGGTCATAATAATTTGCATCACCGTTCCAATGGAATTACGAATCATGCCTGCTGCAGGGCCAATGATCATTTTTTTGGTAATAAACCCACCAGCCAATCCTACTAGACTACTGAATAATCCTTGTTTTACTTCAGGGGAGCCTACCAATTCTCGAAAACCTGTTTTTACCAAGTTTACAGGTTGTAAGCTTTTATAACTAAATTCTAAGTTTGCTTTAAGCTCATCAAAATACAATTCGCGCCTTTTCTCAAGCATCAATATGGCCAATGAAAGTGTTTCAGTATTATGAGGTGCTTGCATGACTATTTTTTAATAAAGCATAAATTAAAGCGTTTCTTACTGGCCAATTAATCCAATGGTTTCTCATCAGGTACATAAGTAATCCAATAAGTGCAAATACCAAACCAGTCAAAAAGAAACCAATTGGAGCACTTGAAAATATATTACCTAAAAACAAAGCCAATCCTATAGCACAAAAGAGCATTGAGATAACAAATAGGAATAACAACAACAAAACCTTGGTGGTTGAAGCCAATAATTCTGCTGTTTTATCAACTGCTTTGAGTTTCCAAAAATCAATTGATAGTTTACCATATTGGTTAGCTGATTCAAACAATTGTTCTATATGATTGGCAGTTTCATTCATTAGACCGTAGCTTTTTTAACCATGTTATTGGTTTCTTCCATTACTGATTTGCCTTTTGACACTAGCACTTCTACTTCATGCTTAGTATCATTAAACTTATCTGTCATGCTATCTACAAAATCTTCATATTTGTCCTGAAGGTCATTGGAAAATTCTTCTCCTTTGTTTAAAATCATTTTCCTTGTTTTGCTTCCTTTGTGGGGTGCAAATAAAATTCCCAATAATGCTCCTGCAGTAATACCTGCTAAAATTCCTAAAACCATTGTTCCTTGTTTCATACTATTGTATTTTAATTATT
>NCHJ01000196.1:4266-7552 GCA_002256765.1 Bacteroidetes bacterium 24-39-8 | reverse complement strand
AGGGCAAGGTATATCTATTAATAAAGCAACTGTGTTAGAAAATTTTAATAAATCGGTAACGCTAAACCCAAATAGTGACTTGTTTATTAGTGATAGGGGGATTTATTATTTAAATAAACTAAAAGATACTTCTAGAGCCACAATTGATTTTACAAAAGCAGTAACTCTAAATCCAAAAGCAGATGTATCTTTTCAATACTTAGGATTAATACAGTATTATAGAAATAATTTTAAAGAAGCTATCAATTATATTTCTAAAAGTATTGCAATTAATAAATACAATTCTACCTATTATCTTCAAAGAGGTATCTATTATGAAAGTATTCAGGCATTGCCATCTGCACTTCAAGATTATGATGAAGCAATTTTGAATGATCTAACAAATGCAAAGTATTATAGATATAGAGCTAATTGTAATTTTAAGATGAAAAACTATCCAGACGCTTATGATGACTATGGTTTTGCAACTATGTTAGATCCCAAAGATGAGTCGTCTAAAAAACAATTACAAAAGTTAGATCCACTCTTAAAGGAAGCCTATGAAAAAGAAGGCTTTACCATTCAAAATGGGTTTCAATTTTTTATGAATAGGGCTGACAAGCAAGCAAAATTGTCTAATGGATTTCACCAAGGCAGGGCAGTTATGAATTATTATAAATGCATTCAGCTAGAACCTAAAAATCCAATCCCATATAATAAGGCTGGAAATATATTTATGGTTTTTAAAATGAATGGGCCAGCGGAGCAGTTTTTGCGCTATGCGGCTTATGCCGATGGTAAGAAAGCTAGTTATTTTGAAGATTTAGGCACTTACTATGTAAGCAATAAAGATTATAAATCTGCCTTAGGTTGTTATGATACTGCAGCCTTAATAGGCTCAACTAATGCTGATACTTATAGCATGATTGGTAGTATCAGGTTTTCTTTTAAAGAATACGAGGCCACCGTAAAAGCGTTCAGTAAGTCTATCTCATTAAATCCTTCACTTGTTGAGGTGAGATATATGAGGGCATTGGTGTATCTGGATAATTTGAAAAACTACCAAGCTGCTTTGACAGACTTGGAAGTGCTAGTTAAAGCAGAACCCAACAATCAAGATTACCTTCAAGCCCTAAAGCTCTGTAAAGAGAAGCTTAAAAAATAACATAAAGGCCAGGACTGTAATTAGCCCTGGCCTACTTATTTTAATAATCTTGCCAATTCTCTTATTCCTTTTTCTTAATGTAGAACTCTTTAGAAGCGACTAATTTTCTTTCTGGTTCTGAGTATACCTCAATTCTATAGTTATCACTTGGGACAAGATCTTTTAACTTAATATAGAAGTCTTTCCAGCTGGCATTAATACTTCTGCCTTTCATGGTTTGTTCATCAACTACAGTTGTATCTCGTTTAGTTCTAACGTAGATCTTATCGTATTCAATTTTGTTATGCCTATGCAAGAATCCAACAATTCTAATATCGTTTTCCTTAATTGTAAATCCGTCTGTATTATTAAATGAGGCATTGGTCTTATTGGTGCCAATCATTACTTCGTATTTTTTATCCTTTTCTAATTGTCTATCTGATCGTTTGCCCAATTGGGCATAGCTAGAAGACATTACTAGGATTAATAACGAAAAGCTGAAGACTTGTTTTTTCATGTTTGATTTTAAATAGATGAATTTATTCCTGTATGGGCCAGATAAATTGTCCAGCTTTGTTTATATAACCAACAGCCATATATTGGCTGAATGTTCCTTCTTTAGCAGTTGCTGATTTTTCGTTAATCCTAGCTAGTCCACCATCAAAATTGCCTGGTCTTTCTTTCCATTGGGGTTCAATTACTATTTCACCCTTCAGATTCATAAAACCCCATAGACCATTCATTTTTACTGCAGCAAGGTCTTCCACAAACTGGCTAACTTGTTCGGCTCTGAAATAAGGAATTACAAGATTGCCCTTAGTGTCTATTAACGCCCATTTGCCTCCCAATGTCTTTTCAAACAATCCCTTTCCTTCTATCTGACCACCTATATTTACCCAGGTTGTACCTGATTTGTCAAACTCTTTTGCAGTTACAAATTGAATGGGAATAACGGTTTTACCCGTATAATCCATGTAGCCGTATTTCTTTTGAACTGTGTCATAAATTGGTACCAAACCATTTTTGAAACGAGGACTTTCTAGTCCGTCACTCTTGGGTTGATAAGGTATATTCTTGACCAAGACTTTTCCTTTCTTATTGATGATGCTTTGGGTTTTATCTGTTTTATTAATGCGGACCAATGCATATCCTGCTTCATCAAAATCTCCGGTTGAAGAAAATTGTGGTTTAATGGCAAAATCTCCCTTATAATTAATATATCCAGATAATTCAGAGGAAGTTTTTCTTGCAGCTGCCAAACCGTTGGTGAAATCTTGAGCATATTCAAATTGAGGTTGAATGACAATATTCCCCTTTGTGTCCATAAAGCCCTGCTTACCATCTTTTTCAAAACACCATAAGCCTTCATAAAACATATATCCACCAAATAGTATTTGTGTGTCAAAAGCAACAGGAATCACTTCTTTTCCTGAATAATCGTACCAGCCCTTTTTAGAACTTAACATGCTAAAACTATTATCCGATAAGGCAGATACTTTAATGAGTTTACTGGTTTCATCAATCATGATGTCACTAAAATATTTGTCAATGACAATTTTGGCTTGACGGTTGTAGAGCACTTTTTTGGTATTTCCCACTACAATAAAATTGGTGTGTACATTTTCCATGCTATAGCTGGATGGTCTTTCTATAGCTGCATTTATTTTTAATTTACCCGTTTTGTCTATATACCCCATTTTACCTTTTACAATTACAGGATACCAATAATCCTTTGTAAGATCCTGTGCCATTAAAAATGCAGCCATGGACATAAACGCCCCAATCAACAATATTTTTAGGCTAAACCCTTGTTTCATAGTAATGCTAATTTTAGTTTATTTGAATTTGATGATATTTCCACCTAGAGCTTGTGCATAGTTACTCTTGCCAATATCTTCTTGGCTTTTAGCAAGTAGGTAAATCACAAAAGCACCTACTTTTTCTTTGTAGATATAAAAAGCTAGACAAACAGGATATTCGGCACTGAATTTTTTATTGGTTTCAAAGAGGGCAAAATAGCCGGATGTGCCAGCATAATCTCCATTTACACTTGCGGGATTGTGTTGCATCATTTTCAAACTATTGGGGTCTAAACTGGAAGATTGATTCAAAAACAAAGCCGTTGCATAGGTTTCTACTGATGCAGGTGCAACCTCTTTCATG
>NCHJ01000196.1:0-4200 GCA_002256765.1 Bacteroidetes bacterium 24-39-8 | reverse complement strand
CTAAAGGAATACCTGATTTGTGCAATCTTATCATTTGATTGGTAAATGAGGTCGCAGTCTTTTAATTGATCTGAAGTTGGGGTTTGCTTGGTAAATCCTTCTAAAAAGGTTTCTGTGAAATAGAAATGCGATAAGTCTTTCTTCTGGGCATTTGCCATAAACGTAAAACAAAGTCCAAGGATAATAGGGATGATTTTTTTCATTTTAGTTTTAGTTTTTGATAAAATGAAAGTAAGCCTAGGCCCCAAAAGCAAAATACCCGCCAGCGGGTATTTTGATAAAGCTGAATAATATGAAAAGAGGGATTATACCCAGATCTGATACACCAAGTAAGCCAAAGCCAGACCAATCAAGGCCCATACTATGCCACTAATTCTTTTGCGCTTAATATACAATAGCAGGATGATGCCAGTTAAGGAGATGAGGATCATTAAAATGGCTGATACATCAATTAGGATGGCCCATTTAGCGCCGGAATCTCTGCCCTTATGTAAATCATTCAAAACTCCTATCGCGCCAGCTTTGAGCAAGGTAATTTCATAATTACCATCTGTTCTATTTACAAATGCATCGGCTGCATAGCCAGGGCCCCTAAAAGAAATAGCACATTGCTCTTCTTCTATTCGGAATTCTGTTACTGGTGCTTTAATGCCATGTTGTTTGCGCAAAAGTTCTACCATCTCTAATTTGGCAATCTTAACCGTATCGGACACTTTAACCCAAGCCGTATCCATTTGCCCCTTTTCATGGGTCTCCTTCATTTCTCCCGCAAAATAGTCGGGATGGTTAAGCGTGACACCCGTTACAGAAAAGAACAAAACAATGGCAAAGCTAATCATGGAAACATAGATATGTAACCAACGTGAAACTTCTGCAAATTTCCTGTTCCACTTAATACCCGCTGCACTTTTCTTTTGATTGATACTACCCACAATAAAATTGGCTTATGATTTTTTCTTAAATTCTATGAGTGCAGTGCTAATTTCTTTTACACCTTGTAAGGTAAAACTTTGGTCTTTTTTCATGCATTCCACCTGCTGGTGCAACAAATCATATCCACCATGTTCCCTAACTACTTCCATGTAAATAGTATAATTACCTGCGGGAAGCATATTGCCAGCATCGTCCTTGCCATCCCATTTTAACGTGTATTTTCCTGCGGACCTAGTAGCACTGGTAATAGAACTAAAGCTGGTTGGATTGGCTTTCATGGTTTCGCCATTTTTCCTATACCATTCACGCATATCAGGAACCCATCTGGGTTTATTAAACCAAAGTGCAATAGTTTTTACCGTTTTTTTGTCAGCGTCTTCTACCCAAATGGCAGCAAAAGGTCTTTTTGCAAAACCAGCTTGTTGCATGAGTTCTAGGGTAATAACCACTTCATTTTTCCATTCTTTTTCAACGTTAACAAGGTCACTGTTTTCAGTGGCTACTTGCAAATCTTTCCAATGAGCACTAGAAAATATTTCACCAGTTCTTGTGACAATCATATATTCAACACCTGGCATAGTAGCTGCCAATGCCATAGATTCTGAAGGGGTTAATACATTGAATGCTGTAGCCAAAGCACCTGCATCAGTTGCATTAGGGGCTACTACTGTTGCACTCAAGATATGATTAGAAGGTTGGCCATTTCTAGGGTCTACAATATGCGAATACCATTGACCAGCAATCATTTCACCCCTTCTATAATTACCACTGGTAGCAATGGCGCCCACACTTACTTGAATAGTTGTCAATGGTGCGGCATTTTCTGCATCGGATCTTGGATCACTAATCTTAACCGCTTCAACAATATTTCCTTTGATTACTAGATCTCCACCAATATTTAAAATTAAACCATCTACTTCTGCGGCTTGCATAGCTGCCGTAGCAGCAGCTTCAATAATATAGCTCTTGGTAAATGAATTGAATTTTAATGCGCTATTGCTTAAATGATTAGCAGTTTGTTGATTGGCGTCTAATTTCCAGTGTTGCTGGTTGGCAATTGAAACAGCATTTTGCAATGCCGTTTGATTAGGCAACATAGCAGCTGCGGCAGCATTCTTCCAAACTTGGTTAATGGCTTCGGCCGATGCATTTAAAGCGCCACTTGTTTTGTTATGCCATTGGTCATATAAAGACAAAACCTGAAACAAATCCTTGCTCACGGCAATTGCCTGATGTTGCGTTTGCATCCATTTGCTAAACTCTGAAGACTTGTCATAGCCACTTAATATATTAGATAGTCTAGAAATCTCAGCAAGTGCAGCCGTTTCAGCTATACCAGCTTTTTTTTCAGAACTGGTTAGCACTTTTATTTCCATGGAAGTGCCCAAAACATTTTCATAATTAGATACTATGAAACTGCCAAGCTTTTTGGTTGATACAGGTTTTACTGTGGCACTTGCTAACAATACCGTTAGACTTAGGATTGCGAATAGGATTTTTTTCATCTTGGATCATTGAATATTACTAAAAACGAATGTAGCGCAAACCATAAAAGTCTACTTACGCAATCGGTAATTAGGCGTTTTTTACCCCTTAATCAAATGACCTAGCAATCAATTAACCTTCTATTAACTTGGCAATGGCAAAAGCACAGCCTGCAGCCAATGCGCCAATGATGGTTACTTTCAACGCACCTTTTAGTGGTGGAGTGCCCGTTAGTTTGCTCTTAAAGAATCCAAAAACAAACAAACAAGCAAGGGTAACCATGGCGGAGTATTTTAATCCGGTAATGCCATCGGCTACAAAAAAATAAGGGCTTAAGGGAATCATACCACCTATTATATAGGAGGCTCCAATATTGAACGCACTTTTTCTGGCACGTTTGGGATCTGGTTCTTCCAAACCCAATTCATATTTCATCATAAAATCGGCCCAACGGACTTTGTCCTTGATTAATTCTTCCGTGGCTTCTTCTTGTAAATGACTACTCAGACCCAATCCTTCAAAAAATACCCGTACTTCTTCTCTTTCAACATGGGGCAGTTCTTCAATCTCGTCATATTCCCTTTTCAACTCACTGGCATAGTGTTCCTGTTCGGTTTTTCCGGCCAAATAGCCCCCTAAGCCCATGGCGATTGAGCCGGCAGCAATTTCAGCAATACCCGCAATCACAATCAAATGCACGTCTTTTACTGCCCCACTCAAACCGGCAGCAAGGGCAAAGGGTACGGTAAGACCATCTGACATGCCTATTACAATATCAGTAATGGTTTCAGAGCTTTTTAGGTGTTTTTCAACGTGATCGTGGTGTAAATGTGTGTCCTTCATAGTAAGTCAAAAGTCAAAAGTAACATTAATCACCTCTTTTCAGAATAATCATGCCAGCCTTTTTTAGAACTTAACCAACTAAAGGTTGTGGGCTCATATGTTAATATTGAGTTCACGCTGTGTTAACAATTAGGTAACATTGGTTAGGTTCCTTTGCTTCACAAAAATAATTCTATGAACAAGTTTATTCTAAAATCATTAGTCATTTTACTATTCTTCAGTGCTTGTAAAAAAAGTGAAGTTGTTACTTATGCTGATACCAACGTAACAGCTCCATCTGCTATAACTTCAGTAAATGCAGGACAATCTGGAAAAGTGACTTTCAATGTTTCTGTTGATCCTAAGTTAACTGCTACCTACACTGCTGCAGGAACTAATTTGACAGTAACAAACGGATCAGGTTCTGTATCTGGTTCAACGTTAGATATTAATTTTTCTACTACAACCGACGGAGCTGGATCAATTGTTTTAACAGTGACTGATTCTAGAGGAATCTCATCAAAGGCAACTGCAGTAGTTCAAATTGGTAAATTAGTTACTGAGCAATTGGTTACTACTAATGTAACTTCTAGCACAACTTGGACTGCAGATAAAGTATGGATCTTAGGGGGCAGAATTACTGTTACATCTGGTGCAACTTTAACTATTGAGCCAGGTACTATCATTAAAGGACAAGCAGGAACTGGTTCAAACGCTACTGCTCTTTTGATTGCTAGAGGTGCAAAAATTAATGCAACTGGAACTGCTGCCAAGCCAATTATATTTACCAGCGTAGCAGATGAGCTTTCAATTGCTAATGTAGCTGCTGGAAACTTTGCTTCTCCTAATTTAGCACCTAGTGTAAATGGTTTATGGTGTGGTTTGATTATTTTGGGCAAAGCAAATATTTCTGCTTCTTCAAGCGGAGCACAAAGTACAGAAGTACAAATTGAGGGTATC
>NCHJ01000016.1 GCA_002256765.1 Bacteroidetes bacterium 24-39-8 | reverse complement strand
CTTTCTAGCCCGGGCGATTTTGAATCAGTAACCCAAATTTCCAAAGCCATTACCAATGCCACTGTTTGTGGATTGAGCCGTGCGGTACAAAAAGACATTGAAGTAGCGGCACAAGCTCTAAAATTTGCCAAAAGACCCCGAATACATACCGGTATTGGCACTTCCGATTTTCATATCAAGAGTAAATTCAACTCTAACAGAGAAGATATTCTAGCCAGGGCTATTCAGTGTGTTAAATGGGCCAGAAATTTCACCGATGACGTGGAATTCTATGCCGAAGACGCGGGTAGAACAGACAATGATTACTTGGCACGCGTGGTAGAAGCCGTGATTAAAGCAGGCGCCACCGTGGTAAATATTCCAGATACAACTGGCTATTGCTTACCATACCAATACGGGGAAAAAATTGCTTACCTGGTTAACAATGTTGCCAATATTGATAAAGCAATCATTTCTTGCCATTGCCATAACGACCTTGGGTTGGCCACGGCCAACTCAATAGCAGGCGTGATTAGCGGGGCTAGACAAATTGAATGTACCATCAACGGCTTGGGTGAACGCGCAGGCAATACCTCTTTAGAAGAAGTGGTGATGGTAATTGAACAACACAAACATTTGGGCTTTCATACGGGCATCAACCATAAGCAACTCTATCCCATGAGTAGGGAGGTTTCTGATGTAATGCGTATGCCGGTTCAACCCAATAAAGCCATTGTTGGTTCCAATGCTTTCTCTCATTCATCTGGTATACACCAAGACGGATTCTTGAAAGATGCAACCACATATGAGATCATCAACCCTGAACAAGTTGGTGCGGGTTTGAGTAAAATTGTACTCACTGCCAGAAGTGGAAGGAGTGCGTTGGCGCATCGTCTTCAAAAGATTGGATATCAGTTCAACAGGAACGATATTGACTTTTTGTACGAAAAATTCTTGCAAGTAGCAGATAAGAAGAAAGAAGTAGAAGAGGATGACTTGCACCAGCTAGCAAAGGCTTATATGCCTGAACTGGCCACTAACTAGGGTTTTCTCATAAGTATAGTTTTAGTTTTACGCGTGGGGCTTTTGCCCCGCGCTTTTTAAAAACAGAGTTCTTTTTTTATTTAGGATGATGCACTATATTCGTTGTAAGAACAACCTATGTTACAAAGCAAGAACAATAGTGTCACTATCATTAGTACCATCATTTTGGTGGTGGTAGTCATTATTATTCCAGCACTGAACGGAGGTTGCGCAATTTGATAGTTTAATAAACCAACTATAAAAAGCCCCGCCTCCAAAAAGGCGGGGCTTTTGTTTTTCATCATCCCAAAAAAGAACAAGCAGATTATGGCAAATTATTTTAACGAAGACACAATTATCTATCTAGACGGGGCTTTTGTAAAAGCAGCCGACACCAAGATGAACCTGTATAGTCAGTCATTGCACTATGGCTTTGCGGTGTTTGAAGGTATTCGCTCTTATAAAACAGCATCTGGTGAGACCAAGATTTTCAAAGCAAAGGAACACTATGACCGTTTAAGGGTTTCTGCTGAAACACTGTCTCTCCCGTATGAATATGATACTGATGAACTGATTGCTGCTACCTACAAAGTTTTAGCTGACAATCACTTACAAGACGCTTATATCCGCCCATTGGTGTATGTGGGAGAAAATATGAGCTTCAACAAAAATACCAGTGCCCATCTTACTATTCAGGCTTGGGAAATGGGCGCTTTTTTGGGTGATAAGTTGTTGCGTATCATGACTTCTTCTTTTGAAAGACCTAATCCCAAAGGGTTTAAGATTCATGCAAAAGCAGCTGGTCATTATGTGAATTCAATTATGGCATCACAGGAAGCAAAGTCAATGGGCTATGATGAAGCCTTGCTCACAGACATGAATGGGTTTGTAGCAGAAGGTCCGGGTGCCAATATGTTTTATGAAAAAGATGGAAAGCTTTTCACGCCTTCTTTGGGTAATATTTTACCTGGTATCACTAGGGCTACCGTATTAGAAATTTGTCAAGCACTATCCATACCTATAGAAGAAAAATTCTTTACCGTTCAAGAGGTTTATGGGGCAGATGCTGCTTTTTTCTGTGGTACTGCAGCTGAAGTAATTGGATGGGAGAGTTTGGATGGAAAACCATTTGCCAAAAATTGGAATGATACTGTAAGCTATAAAGTACAGCAAGCATATTCCGCTTTGATTGTTGAGAAAAAATAAGAGATTATGGAACTGAATAAATATAGTAAGACCATTACCCTAGACCCAACGCAACCTGCAGCGCAGGCCATGTTTTATGGGATTGGTTTAACAGATGAAGACCTACACAAAGCGCAAGTGGGTGTAGTAAGCATGGGTTACGATGGGAATACTTGTAACATGCACTTAAATGACCTTGCTGTTAAAGTAAAAAAAGGCGTTTGGGAAAATAATTTAGTGGGTTTAATTTTCAACACTATTGGGGTTAGTGATGGTATGAGTAATGGTACCGATGGTATGCGTTATTCTTTAGTTAGTAGAGATATTATTGCGGACAGCATTGAAGCAGTTTGTGGTGCACAATACTATGACGGCTTGATTGCCATTCCAGGTTGTGATAAAAATATGCCAGGATCTTTAATAGCCATGGGCCGATTAAATAGACCAGCTATTATGGTTTATGGAGGTACCATCGCCCCCGGCCATTACAATGGACAAGACCTTAATATTGTTTCTGCTTTTGAAGCCCTTGGTCAGAAGATTGCAGGACAATTAAGCGAAGCAGATTTTAAAGGTATTGTACAACATGCTTGCCCTGGCGCTGGTGCTTGTGGCGGTATGTATACGGCTAATACCATGGCATCTGCCATTGAAGCATTGGGTATGAGTTTACCCTTCTCCTCTTCCAATCCTGCATTAAGTGACGAGAAACAAAAAGAATGCGAAGACGCGGGTAAAGCCATCAAGCTTTTGCTAGAAAAAGACATTAAGCCAAAAGATATCATGACCAAGAAAGCATTTGAAAATGCCATTACGGTGATCATGATCTTGGGTGGAAGTACCAATGCTGTTTTGCATATGATTGCTATGGCCAAGAGTGTAGATGTGAGTTTAACACAAGACGATATTCAAGCCATTAGCAATAAGACGCCCGTGTTGGCCGATTTTAAACCCAGTGGAAAATACTTGATGCAAGACTTGCACCAATATGGTGGTGTTCCTGCAGTCATGAAATACTTATTGCAAAAAGGATTCTTGCATGGCGATTGTTTAACTGTAACTGGGAAAACCATTGCAAAGAATTTGGCCAATATGCCTGATCTGGATTTTGACAAACAAAAAATTATTCTCCCCCTTGAAACACCTATCAAAGCTACTGGTCACTTACAAATCTTATACGGCAATTTGGCCGAGAAAGGATCTGTTGCAAAAATCAGCGGTAAAGAAGGTGAACGTTTTGTTGGACCCGCACGCGTGTTTAATGGAGAGCAGGAATTGATTCAAGGAATCAATAGCGGGAAAATTAAACAAGGCGACGTGGTGGTGATTACCCATGTAGGACCAAAGGGTGCACCGGGTATGCCAGAAATGTTAAAACCTACATCGGCCATTATTGGCGCGGGTTTGGGCAAGTCAGTTGCCTTGATTACAGATGGTAGATTTAGTGGCGGTACTCATGGATTTGTGGTGGGCCATATTACCCCTGAAGCTTATGTAGGTGGATTAATTGGTCTGGTGCAAGACGATGATATTATTGAACTGGACGCCGTGAACAATACCATTCACTTAAAAGTCAGTGATGCAGAAATTGCTCAGCGTAGGGCTATTTGGAAACAACCTGCACTCAAAGCAACCAAGGGTGTTTTATTCAAATACGCACAATGTGTAAAAGACGCTTCTGAAGGTTGTGTAACCGATGAAGCATAAAATAGATCAATCAAATTAATTGAAACTGATGGAAACTTTGGCAGTAGAACAAGCCGCAATAGCTACCAAAAAAACACAGACCCTTAGTGGTTCTCAAGCCGTTTTGGAAGCATTTGTAGCTGAAGGAGTAGATACCATTTTTGGTTATCCCGGTGGCGCCATTATGCCTATTTATGATGCATTGTATGATTATCATGACAAACTGAAACATATCTTGGTCCGTCACGAACAGGGCGGAATTCATGCAGGTCAGGGTTATGCCCGAACATCTGGAAAATGTGGTGTAGTGTTTGCCACAAGCGGTCCGGGTGCAACCAACCTTGTAACTGGATTGGCTGATGCTATGATTGATAGTACACCACTTGTTTGTATCACCGGACAAGTATATGCACATTTGTTGGGTACTGATGCGTTTCAAGAAATTGACGTGATTAATATTACTACACCTGTAACTAAATGGAATTATCAAGTAACAGACGCCACTGAAATACCTGCGGTGTTGGCAAAAGCATTTTATATTGCCAAAAGCGGTAGACCAGGACCGGTATTGATAGATATCACAAAAAACGCACAACTGCAGCAATTTAACTATGAAGGATACCAGCCCTGTACACATATCAGGAGCTATAGACCAAAACCAATTATCCGAAAAGAATATATTGCTGCTGCAGCTGAATTGATTAATAAGGCAGAAAAACCATTTATCATTTTTGGCCAAGGTGTGATCTTGGGAAAAGCTGAAAATGAATTCAAAGCCTTTGTAGAGAAAACTGGCATACCTGCTGCATGGACAATTTTAGGATTGAGCGCACTTGCTACAGATCATCCTTTAAATGTGGGCATGTTAGGAATGCATGGCAATTATGGTCCCAATGTATTGACCAATGATTGCGATGTATTGATTGCTGTGGGAATGAGATTTGATGATAGAGTAACTGGCCGACTAGATAAATATGCCAAACAAGCAAAAATCATCCACTTAGACATTGATCCATCGGAGATTGATAAGAATGTGAAAGCAACAGTTGGTGTTTGGGGCGATTGTAAAGAAACATTACCACTACTTACAAAATTAGTTGAATCAAAAGTATACCCTCAGTGGGTGAATAGATTCAGAGAATACCAATTAGAAGAAGAGAAAGAAGTGATTCATGAAGAGCTGAATCCGTCAACCGATATTTTAACAATGGGTGAAGTGATCCGCAATTTGAATGAGTTAACTGGTGGTAATGCTGTTGTGGTAACCGATGTTGGTCAACACCAAATGGTAGCATGTAGATATGCCAAATTCAATCAGAGTAAAAGCAATGTAACATCAGGAGGATTAGGTACAATGGGCTTTGCGCTGCCTGCGGCGATTGGTGCCAAGTTTGGCGCACCTGAAAGAACGGTAGTTGCCATTATTGGAGATGGTGGAATTCAGATGACCATTCAGGAATTAGGAACGGTTATGCAGAGTGAGGTAAATATTAAGATCCTGATCTTAAATAATGAATTCCTTGGAATGGTACGTCAATGGCAGCAGTTGTTTCACGATAAGCGTTACTCATTTGTAGACATTGCCAGTCCTGATTATGTTGCAGTAGCAAAAGCCTACAAAATAGAAGGGCAAAAAATTAGTCAACGCGAATATTTGCGCGATGCACTTACAACCATGTTGAACCACAATGGATCCTACTTACTGGAAGTGATGGTAGGAAAGGAGAATAATGTGTTCCCCATGGTGCCACAGGGTTGCAGCGTAAGCGAGATTAGGTTGAAATAAAAAATCATCATTCATTTAATTACCCTTCTGGGTTGGTTATGCATAAAGAAGAATTTACCATTACAGTATACACCGAGAACCATATTGGTTTGTTGGTGAGAATTGCTACTATGTTTAGTAGAAGGAAAATAAATATTGAAAGTCTGAATACTTCACCTTCAGAAGCAGAGGGCATTCACCGTTTTACTATTGTTATCAATGAATTTGAAGAAGTGGTTCGTAAATTGGCAAGACAGATTGAAAAGCAGGTAGAAGTACTAAAAGCCTATTATAATACCAATGAAGAAATAGTTTGGCAAGAATTGGCTTTGTACAAAGTATCTACAGACGAGATTGCTGAAAAAGCCAAAGTAGAAAGGTTGTTGAGGGAACATGGTGCAAGAGCGGTAGTGATTAGAAAAGACTATACCATTTTTGAAACTAGTGGTCACCGTGAAGAAACAGATAAGTTGGTAGAAGTATTGGCGCCTTATGGTTTAATTGAATTTGTAAGAAGTGCTAGAGTAGCCATTATTAAAGCAAGTCATGGCTTTCATGAAAAACTAAAAGAGTTTGAAGAGACAGAACCAGGTGAAGATCAAGTTGAAAACGAGTTCCTTGACAAACAAAATGAAGTATTCACCATGTAAATGGAAAGCTTTAATTAGTCATTAATTAATCTTATTTAATAAACAAAACGTTTTTAGAAACAAGCAAAAAATTGAAAATGGGAAATTATTTTAACACACTATCACTTAGAGAGAAACTGAATCAGTTAGGAGTTTGTGAATTCATGGATAAAAGTGAATTCTCTGATGGTGTAGAAAAATTGAAAGGAAAGAAAATTGTCATTGTAGGATGCGGTGCACAAGGACTAAACCAAGGATTAAACCTACGCGACTCTGGTTTAGATGTTTCTTACACATTGCGTAAAGAAGCCATTGAAGCAAAACGTCAGTCATGGAAATCAGCAACTGAAAATAATTTTACCGTTGGTACTTATGAAGAACTGATTCCAACAGCTGATTTGGTGATTAACTTAACACCAGACAAACAACATACTTCTGTGATCAATGCGGTTATGCCATTGATGAAGCATGGTGCAACCCTTTCTTATTCCCATGGTTTCAATATTGTGGAAGAAGGTATGCAGATTAGAAAAGACATTACAGTAATCATGGTGGCACCAAAATGCCCAGGTTCTGAAGTGCGTGCAGAATACCAGCGTGGATTTGGCGTACCTACTTTGATTGCGGTTCACCCAGAGAATGATCCAGAAGGTAAAGGTTGGGAACAAGCCAAAGCTTATTGTGCTGGAACTGGTGGCCACAGAGCAGGTGTTTTAAAATCTTCTTTTGTTGCAGAAGTAAAGTCGGATTTAATGGGTGAGCAAACCATTCTTTGTGGTTTGTTGCAAACTGGTTCTATACTTTCTTTTGACAAAATGATTGAAAAAGGAATTGACAAGGGCTATGCTTCAAAATTAATCCAATACGGATGGGAAGTGGTAACCGAAGCTTTAAAGCAAGGTGGTATCACGGCCATGATGGATCGTTTGTCAAATCCAGCTAAGATCAAAGCCTATGAGTTGTCTGAAGAACTAAAGGACATCATGCGCAGTTTGTTCCAAAAGCACCAAGACGATATCATGAGTGGAGAATTCTCAAAAACCATGATGGAAGATTGGGCAAATAATGATAAGAACTTGCTTACTTGGAGAGCCGCTACTGGCGAAACTGCTTTTGAAAAAACGCCTGCAGGCGATGTGAAGATTGTTGAGCAAGAATTTTTTGACAATGGTTTGTTATTGGTAGCTTTTGTTAGAGCAGGTGTAGAATTGGCTTTTGAAACCATGGTTGAGTCTGGTATTAAAGCAGAATCTGCTTACTATGAGTCATTGCACGAAACACCATTGATTGCCAATACCATTGCGCGTAAGAAATTATTTGAAATGAATCGCGTGATTTCTGATACGGCTGAATATGGTTGCTATTTGTTTGATCACGCTTGCAAACCATTATTGGCTGATTTCATGAAAAAAGTAGACACTGATATCATTGGTAAAAATTTCAACAATGGCATTGATGCAGGTGTTGACAATAAAATCTTGATTGCCGTAAATGAAGTGATTCGTTATCACCAAGTAGAATTGGTTGGTGCTGAATTACGCAGGGCCATGACAGATATGAAAACGATTAGTACCGTATCTTAAATTATATAGCCTGCTGAATTACTGTATTCAGCAGGCTATTATTTTGATGGACTATCTTGAAATGCCAGAAGATTTTATTATCTTCAACCCTCATTAGGAACATGCAATCACCGCAACAACATATTATCCTTTCCAATACAACGGCTTCTACGCTGTTTGTTGTTGTTCCTACAACTACTACTACGACCCTGTAAGGGGTTGTCATTTCCATATTAACATCGGGCTGTAAAGCTGTTCATCAACAAGATCAAATCATTTGTTCCTTAGGGAATCTGAAATAGAAGACATGCAAGTATTAAAATTTGGCGGTAGCTCTGTAGCCAATGCCAAAAACATGAACCAAGTAGTTTCCATTGTATTGGAAGCAGTAAAAAAAGAAGCACTGGTATTGGTAGTATCTGCCATGGGTGGTGTAACCGATGCGCTTTTACAAACGGGGAGTTTGGCAGAAACAGGAGATGAATCTTACCAGCAAATACTAAAAGGCTTGGAACAAAAGCATTTAGATGCTGTAAGGGAATTATTGCCCATTCAACAACAAAGTGCTTGTTTAAGTCAGGTAAAGCAAAAGTTCAATGAACTAGAAGCCATTAGTGATGGTGTGTTTTTGTTGGGAGAATTGTCTGAACGTACCCGCGACCGTATGGTGAGTTATGGAGAAATTCTTTCTTCTTTAATCATAGCAGCTAAGTTTCAATCCATTCCACAGGAACAGCACTGGGTAGATGCTAGGAATTTAATTAAAACCAATTCCAATCATGGCAATGCCTTGGTGGAATTTGGAAAAACCAATGCATTGATTGCTGATTATTTTCAGCTTCATCCTTCTAGTCTTTATATAACACCAGGTTTTATTGCCAGTGATCAATACAACCATACTACTACTTTAGGAAGGGGAGGATCAGACTATACAGCAGCTATTTTTGCTGCTGCTTTGAAAGCATCTGTAATAGAAATCTGGACCGATGTAAGTGGCATGATGACCGCAGATCCTAGATTGGTTGCTAATGCAAGACCTATTCAGCATATTTCTTATCAGGAAGCCATGGAACTCTCTCATTTTGGCGCCAAGATTATCTATCCCCCTACCATTCAGCCAGTGATGACTGCCCATATTCCAGTATGGGTTAAGAATACTTTTGCAGCTGAAGAACACGGTACTCTAATTGAAAATAAATCTAGCATTACCGATAATATCATACGTGGCATTTCTTCTGTAAACAAGATTAGTTTGCTCAGTTTAGAAGGTAGTGGCATGGTGGGTATTCCAGGATTTTCCAAGCGACTTTTTGAATCCCTGGCTAATCAAAGTGTGAATGTGATTTTGATTACCCAAAGCTCTTCCGAGCATAGTATTTGTGTGGGTATCAATGATGCAGATACAGATAAAGCCAAAGCTGCCATAGACCTCATGTTTAGTCATGAGATTCAAACTGGCAGGGTAGAACCTTTGAAAGTAGAAAAGGCTTTGTCTATTGTTGCATTGGTTGGTGAACAGATGAAAAGCCATCCTGGCATTAGTGGCAAAATGTTTGGTGTGCTGGGTAGAAACGGCATTAATGTTCGTGCCATTGCACAGGGTTCTTCTGAAAAAAATATTTCGGCCGTGCTTTCTTCTATTGATGTACAGAAAGCCATCAACGTCTTACACGAAGAATTCTTTGAAACTACTTACAAGCAATTAAACATATTTGTTGCGGGTACTGGAAATGTGGGCGGAAAGCTCTTGGCTCAATTGCAAAAGCAATACCAATACTTGTTAGAACATTTGCGATTACAAATAAGGGTAGTAGGATTGGCCAATAGCAAACGCATCTTGGTACAAGAAGAAGGCATTGACCTGGATAATTGGAAAACTGCTTTACAAGATGCACCAGCTGGGAGCATTCATCAGTTTGTAGAACAAATTAGAACACTAAACCTGCGCAATAGTGTATTTGTAGACGTAACCGCCAATGCAGATGTGGCAGCTGTTTATGGCAAATTACTCACTAGAAGTATTTCTGTTGTTGCTTGCAATAAAATTGCTTGTTCATCAGCCTATAGTTCCTATTTGCAGCTCAAGCAACAGGCGCGTGAATACAATGCCAAATTCTTATTTGAAACCAATGTAGGTGCGGGTTTGCCCGTTATAGGTACTTTGAATGATTTACTCAGAAGTGGAGATGCTATTACCAAAATACAGGCTGTATTATCAGGCACTTTAAATTTTGTATTCAATCATTATAATGGCACAAAGCCCTTTGCACAAGTGGTTAGACAAGCACAGGCAGAAGGCTATACAGAACCAGATCCAAGACTGGATTTGGGAGGAACAGATGTGATGCGTAAGATCATGATTCTAGCCCGCGAATCTGGTAGGCAAATAGAAATGGACAATATTAGTAACGAGTATTTTTTACCCGCTTCTTGTTTTGATGGCAGCGTAGAAGATTTTTACGCAGAGATGGAAAAACAGGAGCCACATTTTAAAGCCATTTATGAAGCCGCGGCACTCAAGCATTGCAAATTGAAATTTGTGGCAACTTATGATAATGGAAAAGCTGCAGTTGGTTTGCAACATATTCCTGCAGAATCGGATTTTTATCATTTGTATGGCAAAGACAATTTGGTATTGTTTTATACGGAGCGTTACCCAGAACAACCCCTAGTGGTCAAAGGCGCTGGAGCTGGAGCCGATGTAACAGCTTCTGGTGTATTTGCTGATATTATTCGTGTAGCAAGGGTTTAAACAATTGAACATGGAAAACAAATTAGATCTTAATAGTCCTTATGAAATGGACTTTTCTGCAATAGTAAAAGTGCAGGCTCCTGCTACTGTGGCTAATATGGTTTGTGGATTTGATATATTGGGTTTTGCCGTAAATGAACCCTATGACCAAATGCAGATTAGGTTTCAAGAAAAGCCTGGTATTACCATTATCAATGACGATGATTATAACCTACCCACTGATCCAGAAAAAAATGTAGCGGGTGCAGCATTGTTGGCTATGATGGAAGAATTGCCCAGCAATATTGGTTTTGAACTCACTATTAAAAAATTGATCAAACCAGGTTCTGGTGTGGGTTCTAGTGCGGCAAGTTCTGCTGGTGCCGTGGCTGCTGCCAATAGGCTTTTGCATCATTGCTTTAGCAAACAAGACTTGGTAAGGTTTGCCATGAATGGAGAGAAAGTAGCATCAGGTGTAAAGCACGCCGATAATATTGCACCCTGTATCTATGGTGGAGTCACCCTAATCCGTTCTATTTTTCCATTAGACATTGTGGCACTTACAGCACCGCCTTTATTTGTAACCATTGTGCACCCACAAATAGAGGTTAAGACTTCTGACGCAAGAAGCATTTTACAACAAAAAGTATTGCTCAAAGACGCGATTAAGCAATGGGGAAATATTGCAGGTCTGGTAGCTGGTTTATTGCAATCAGACTATGCATTAATTGGAAGATCCTTAGAAGACGTGTTAATAGAACCCGTGAGAAGTATTCTGATTCCTGGTTTTGACCAAATTAAAGCACAAAGCAAAGAAGCTGGTGCTTTGGGTGGAGGTATCTCTGGTTCTGGTCCCTCTATTTTTATGTTGAGTGAAACAGAAGCTACTGCTCAAAAAGTAGCAGGAGTGATGCATCAGATTTATAACAATCTGAAATTGGATCACCATACTTATGTAACCACCATTAACCACAGTGGTGTGAGATTTGTGGATTCATTTATTACAGAAGATGCAGCACTATGAAATATAGGAGTCTAAATGCAAACGCACCCATTGTTGATTTTAGGGAAGCTACCATTAGAGGTCAGGCACCAGATAAGGGTTTGTATTTTCCCATGCAAATACCCCAACAGAGTCCTGCTTTTCTAGCTGCATTGCCTGCCATGCACAAAACAGAACTGGCTTTACAAGTAATGCAACCCTATGTAGGTGAAAGCATTGATACCAATAGCTTAGAGCAGATAGTAAAGGAAACGGTTGACTTTGATTTTCCCTTGGTTAAGATTCATGAAGCTATTTATTCCTTAGAATTGTTTCATGGCCCAACCCTAGCTTTTAAAGACGTAGGTGCCAGATTCATGAGCCGTTGTTTAGGTCATTTTTCCAAAGCAGCTTATAATAAGACAACAGTATTGGTAGCTACATCGGGTGATACTGGTGGGGCCGTGGCCAATGGGTTCTTGGGAGTAGATGGGGTAGAAGTAATTATCCTGTATCCTAGTGGTAAAGTGAGTCCTGTGCAAGAATTACAACTAACTACCTGCGGTCAAAATATCAAGGCCCTAGAAGTGATGGGTAGTTTTGATGATTGCCAGGCCATGGTTAAAGACGCATTCATGGACGCAGACCTGAATGGCCATCTATCGCTCACATCTGCCAATAGCATCAATGTAGCTAGGTGGTTACCACAACAGCTTTATTATTTCTTTGCTTGGCAGCAATGGCATCAAATGGGCTTTACAACCGCACCGGTAATTGCTGTGCCTAGTGGCAATTTTGGAAATCTATGCGCGGGTTTAATGGCTCATGCTAGTGGATTACCCCTAGAACAATTTATTGCGGCATGCAATGTAAATGATGCAGTACCTGAATATTTGCGTACGGGAAATTACCAACCCAAGACCGCCATCCCCACTATTAGCAATGCCATGGATGTGGGTAGCCCCAGCAATTTTGTACGCATTTTAGAATTGTTTGCCAAAGACCATGGAAAAATGGCTGATACCATTGAGGGTTATACTGTTTCAGATGCCATTACCCAAGAAACCATAGCAGCTGTGTATCAACAATATGGTTATATACTAGACCCTCATGGAGCCGTAGCCTATCATGCATTAGAATCTTTTCAAAATACTCATCCAGGTGCAAAGGGTATGATCTTAGAAACAGCTCATCCTGTGAAATTTCCAGAAACCGTGGAAGCGGCTATTGGTAAAAAAATTCCCATTCCCGAATCTGTTCTTCCACTGTTTCAACAAACCAAACAAAGCATACCCATGCCAGCAAATTTTGCTGCATTAAAAGATTGGTTAATGGCACAATAAAGTCTGGATGCATGGTGGTTTTTTAGGATTGCTGTAACTTACCGTTGTATAAATCATTGCCATGCTTGTCAGAATCTTGCGTATATCACTAGGGGTATTTTTAGCGAATGCTTTTTTCACAACTGCTATAGCGCAGCAGAAAACTTATTGTAATCCTATTAATATTGACTACGGTTATTGCCCCATTCCCAATTTTTCTGAACAGGGCAAACATAGGGCCACGGCGGATCCTGTCATTACGGTATTCAAAGGCAATTACTATTTATTTTCTACCAATCAATGGGGTTATTGGTGGAGTCCAGATATGGTACAATGGAATTTTGTGGCCAGAAAATTTCTAAAACCCTGGCACAAAGTCTATGATGAATTATGTGCCCCTGCTACCCTTGTTATGGGAGATACTTTATTGGTCATTGGTAGTACCTATGCTAAAAACTTTCCCATTTGGATGAGTACCAATCCACAAAAAGACGAATGGAAAGAAGTAGTAGACAGCTTTCAAGTAGGTGCTTGGGACCCCGCTTTTTTTCTAGATGATGACCAGCGTTTGTATATTTATTTTGGCTCTAGCAATACCTTTCCCACTTATGGGCAAGAGCTAAACAGAAAGACTTTGCAACCCATTGGAGAGCGCAAAGAATTACTCCGTTTAAATGATAGCATTCATGGATGGGAAAGATTTGGCGAATACCATGACAATACCTTTCTAAAGCCCTTTATTGAAGGTTCTTGGATGAATAAACACGGGGGCAAATATTATTTGCAATATGGTGCACCCGGAACAGAATTCAGTGGCTATGGCGATGGTGTTTATGTGTCAGACCATCCCATGGGGCCATTTACTTATCAGTCTCATAATCCTTTTTCATTTAAGCCAGGTGGTTTTGTAAATGGAGCTGGACATGGAGCAACTTATCAGGATTTGTTTCAACAATGGTGGCATGTATCTACCCTTGTCATTGCTACCAAGAACAATTTTGAAAGAAGGATTGGCATTTGGCCGGCGGATTTTGACAAGGATGGCATCCTCTATACCAATACAGCCTACGGCGATTACCCGCATTTCTTACCCAATAAAAACGCTGATCATGCCAATAGTCAATTTACAGGTTGGATGTTGCTGAATTATAACAAACCCATGCAGGTATCCAGCACATTGGGCGCATTTTCAGCCAATCTAGCCAATGATGAAAATATTAAGACATATTGGAGCGCTTCAACAGGGAATCAAGGGGAGTGGATTCAGACCGATTTGGGCGCTATTTCAACCGTGAAAGCTGTTCAAATCAACTATGCAGACCAAGACGCCAATATCATGGGTAAACAATTAGGTTTGTACCACCAATACCAGCTGCTTGGAAGCAAGGATGGCAAAAACTGGGAATTGCTAAAAGACAAATCTCAGAACAAAACCGATATTCCACATGAGTATCTTGTTTTTGACAAACCCATACAAACAAGATTTTTAAAATTGCGCAACATACATGTTCCCACTGGCAAATTTGCTATTAGTGGTTTACGTGTATTTGGAAATGGAAGCGGTGCTGTACCAGATAGTGTACATCATTTTATTGTATTACGTGGAGATAGTGAAAGAAGAAGTTCTTGGCTCAAATGGCAGGTTAATGAACAAGCAACAGGTTATGTTATTTATACTGGAACTGCTCCTGATAAATTGTACAATAGCATTATGGTTTATGGAAGCAATGAGTATTATTTTTCAGCTATGGAAAAAGACCAGCCCTATTATTTTCAGATAGAACCCTTTAATGAAAATGGAATTGGAAAAAGAACCACTGTTGTAAAAGTGGAATAAATAGGAAACTAAATCTGATTCTCAACAATAAATTTCATCAATGCACCAGGAGAATTTAACTTCAATTTCTGCATGATATTTTTCCTATGTGTTTCAACCGTATACACGCTCAAATGCAGTGTTTGCGCCATTTCCTGATTGGTTAGACCCTGTTTAATGTGTTGAATAATCTCTCGCTCGCGCTTGGTTAAATTGAACTGCTGAATAAAGCTATCATTGAAATCACTTGTTTCAGCATCTCCATGACTAGGGGTAGAAAAATTAGCCCCCGAATAAACCATACGAATGGTTTGAATTAATTCTTCTTTCTGACTGCTCTTTAATAAATAACCATTTGCACCTTTTGATTTGGCTTCTTTAATAATAGCGTCATCAAAATATCCAGAGAGCATGACAATCTTAATATTGGGATAAGATTGTTTAATATACTTAATGGTTTCAAGCCCATTCATCTTGGGCATATTAATATCAAGCAAGATTAAATCTGGTTTGTAAACCGGTAGCATATCTAAAACTTCTCTACCGTTATTGGCAATACCACACAAATCAAAATCGGTTTCCCTTTTGAGCATGAGCGTGAGTCCTTCAATGAATAAAGGATGATCATCTGCGAGCATTATTTTGATAATTGGTTTCTCTTCAGTTCCCATGGTAAAGCAATACAGCCGTTTTAGAACTTAATAAATATACAAAGAACTTGGTATATAGTGAAAATATCTATATAAACTAATGGTTTTGAATGATTTTCTGCCCAATTTATTGCATTTTGAAAGCTTAAGGAAAACACAAAACCTTGCTGTTTTTCCATAAATACAAACACGCTGGTATTTCCCACAAGTGATCAAGGGTCTAGTTTTGACTTATCAAAGAATTAGCTGTCACCAGGCAATAAAAACTTTTAAATCCTATGTAGGATATCCCCTACAGAAATTCTGTAGCTACACTTACAACCCCGGCCTAATCCCATCCGGAGCTTTGTAAAAGATTTAAAAGCATTGTTCATGGAACTAGCAATTCCACCCTTAACCGCTTTACATGAAAAATTTTTTACTCAGCACAGCTGCTGTTATTTCTATGTCCTTTTGCGTGAGCTCGGCGTTGGCCCAGTATCAAGCAATAGGCACATTTAACAGCTTTGGCACACCTACCTATCTACTAAACAAACCTGATGTTGTCAGTGTTGCTAGTAGAAATGACATTGCCGCTACATTGCCTGAGCGCCGCAATATTCCCATTTACAATCCTAGGTTAATTGCAGCAGGAAGACCTGAAACCATTGCATTAACAGCCACCTCAGACGTGTGGATTAGCTTTGTAGATGAAGGAGCTGAATACAGAGATATTCTAGGGTATTATACCTTTCCAACTAATTCGTCATTGGGTACCGCACCTACACCGTCTCAAGTACGAATCATTTTCCCCAATGCCAGTAAAGCTGGTTATGGTGGAGAATTGAATGCTGGTGATAAAGTGTACTTAGGAAATTTTCAGGCAAATACTAGCATTGGTTTTGTTTTGTTGGCACATGGTTGGGATGAACAAACTAGTACCATCACAGAAGGTAAATGGCGCATCTACTCAGACAGCCGTTTCAATCCTGAAACAGATGCCAATTTGCGCAGGCATACGGTCATGTTAAATGATACCAGCAATAACCGGATTTTGATTGGTGTGGAAGACATTAGAAGAGATGGTTATGATAGTGATGAAGACTTTAATGACTTGCTGTTCTTTGCCACCATTAGTAACCCAACTGCTATCAAAAACTTAGATAGTATTCCTATTCTAACTAAAGACGGTTCTATCTCTTTTTCTGGTAATACAGGTGGATTAGAAAGTAAGAGCTTGGGCGATGCGGTTGCTAAAAGAATGTTTAACCACGCCGTAACCAGCACTCAGGGTCCATTGGATTATGACAAATTACCTAAACTGCAACAAACTTCTATTAGAAATGCAGCCATGGGTGTATCTGCCAATAGCAGTTTGTCATTGAGCGATATTATGCCAACCAAGATGTTGGATAGTGGCTATACAGCTTATGTGAGTACTGCGTCTGATATTACTAGTATGACCAATGCGGTAGAAGTGCGTTCTGTAGACTTTACCATTAATAAAGAGTGCAGGGCAGTAGCATTTGCTACCAAGACTATTGCAGTGATGTATGATCACACCAAACCCGTTTGCGACCGTTTAAAAGGTGCAGAATTATTGGGTATGGATCAATTCCAAATCAATAACTTGAATTTTGTACGCTATACTTTAAAACAGCCAAAGGGTAATATTGAATATGCCATCAGCTTTACCATTGGTAAGAAAAAAGGAAGAGATAGTTTTTCTTTCCAGTCTCAATGGTTAAACCAAAATTATCAGGCAGAAGATACTTTGTATAATTACCAGGTTTGGGGTGCTGCTCCTTACTACTGTATAGATATGACGTTAGAAATTCTTGCTAGGTTAAAAGCCATGATGCCAGTTAATACGTTAAAAGCAACAGCAGCTTTACCTAAAACCTATATTGTTTCTGGTAAAAGAGAAGGAGCCAATTTGCAACTTGCATTAAACAATAACAATGGAGCAGGAACTGGTTATGTGCAGATAGAAGAGAAGGCTAATGAGAACAGCACAGTTACAGCCAAAAGAAATGTACCAGTAACCCTTAGTGCAAACGGAAAATCAATGTTGAGTATTCCAGTGAGTGATGCCTATGAAGCCACATTGAGTTTGTATTTGAATAACCAATTACAAGACGTGGTATTTATGGCCGATGGTAGTTGGAATGTAGACTATAACAAATCTAGCACTGTGCTCAAACAGTTTACTGTGAGCAATGACGCTACTGCCACTGAGGTAAAAGCAACAGAAGTTCCTTTGTTTAGAAATGTACAAATGAGTGCCACAACCAGCGATTTTGTCTCTGTATACAAATTGCTAAAAGGCGGTGGAGCAGAACTTGATTTGACCGGTTATAAAACCTTGAATTTTAAAGCCGCAGCTACAGGAGCAAATTTGCGCATCACTTTGGTAAAAAATAGTATTAGCAATTGGAATGAACAATATACCTATTACCTACCTATGACTGAAGCGGGTAAAGAGTATAGTATTAGACTGGACGATTTTAAATCTAGCGCCAATCAGTCTATGTTCTATGCCAATGACTTAACTACTGCTGTATTTGCTTTTGAAGTGGGAACAGGAAAATCTACCAATATTACAGTTGATTTAAGTAAAGTGGTATTTAGTAAAGATCAAGCAGTAGTTGCAGCAGCTACCATTGAAACCAAAGACGTGCAATTGTATCCCAACCCTTCAAAAGGTAGATTCAATGCCAGTTTCAAAACAGATAAAGCTATGTCTGTGACTATTAAAATGTTTGACGCTGCAACTGGTAGACCCATGTATAGCAAGCAAGTACAAACAATTAAAGGAGACAATATAGTTCCAGTAGAAATTAATCAGACAATAAATACAAATGCATATATCCTTAGTATTGAAGGGGAAGGTGTTAAATACCAGCCTAAGAAAATGCTAGTGCAGCAATAAGAATTTTTTGGTTAAGGGTTGAGTAGTGGGGCGGGATCCCTACTACTCTTTTAACCAATACCGCTTTTTTTTGGTTAAGGGTTGAGTAGTGGGACGGGATTCCTACTACTCTTTTTTTTAGCGCCTTTTGTAACACAATAAAATCTTAGCGTATAATTTTAAAGCTTGCTTCAAGGAAGTTTTGTTTATATGTAAGCGCAAAGCCCCATTTGCTTGAATCAATGCTACCCTTCGCTGGTGATAGTCGTGATAAATCTTATGTGCAATATTGGCATAGTATACAGAAAAGTTTCTTCTAGCCAATTGGCTTACTTGTCTTCTTTTCTCTGTTGGAAAATGCGTCACATTAATATTGATCACTTTTTCAATATCACGAATATTTTGACCAGAACTCATACTATGATAAGAAACATTAAAAGGGTGCACCCGATACCTAGCCAATACTTCTGGAAGATAAGCTACTGGATAATTGGCGGCAATTCTCACCCACATTTCCCAATCCTCCCCATAATGAACCGCATAAAATCCACCCAAAGCTTCATAGGTAGTTCTTCTAACCACCACGGCGGGTACTTGCAATAATTGGTTTCTGCCAATTCGGTCTAACCAATTTTTCAAAATGCCTCGCTGATAATCAATGGGTCTGTTATCCCAGATCTTATTACTATCAGCATCTACATATTGGTACTCAGTAATGGCCGCACCAGCTTCCGGATATTCTTCCATTAATTGCCCAACCTTGCTATAAAATCCATCTGCCACAAAATCGTCTCCGTGTAATAAATGAATCAAATGTCCATTTGCACGGTTGATGGCCGTTTCAAAATTGCGCAAACTGCCCTTGTTTTCTGGCTGTTTAAAATACCCAACTCTTCCCTTGCCAATACGTTTCACCAATGCTTCAACGTCTCCGTCTGTGCTGGCATCATCCACCACTTCAATTTGCATTAGGTCTTCACCTTGGTCCTGTGCCAAAACAGAGAGCAGGTTTTGTTCCAAACAATTGTAGCAGTTATAAACAGGAATCATCACAGACCATTTTGGTCTATTGGTTTGAGCAGGCAGGGCTGCAATTACAGGAGGCGAGGAAGGTGTCCTTTGAATGGTATTATCCAAACTATTAGGGGTTGTTTTGATAATGGATTTTCCAATTGGCCAGTCCGGTCTCCAATGCGGCTTTTTCGGCCTCATTGCGGGTCTGACTCATTTGCTGTTCAAGCACTAAAATAGCAGCTTTTAACATTCTTTCCCGATTGGCAGACATGTTTTTTTTATGAATGCGGTAGACGGCAATAAATTCTCTGTGTGAAAACACGGGTAAATGCCTAGCAATTTGCAGGTTTAGTTCATAATCTTCACAAGCTTCAAGCTCAGTATTAAAATGAAAATGAAAAAAGAGTTCTCTTCTATACATCACGCTAGCTTCCATGGCAATATAGTTGCCTTGTAAGAGGGAAAGATAAATGTCTTCAAACTTATAGGGTGCTTCTGGATGAGGTATAAAGTTGCCCGTCTCATCTATACGCAAATGGGCTCCTGATACAAAAGCAGACTGTGGTTTATTGGCAAATTGTTGCAGGTTCTGTTCTAAAGCATCAGGTAATAAATAATCGTCTGCATCTAAAAACACCAGGAACTGTCCTTTGGCAGCTACCGTTCCAATATTCCTAGCCCAGGACAAACCCAATCGGTTGGTTCTATAGGATTTGACCAAAGGATATTTGGCTAGAATGTCTTGGGTTTGATCTGTTGAGCCATCGTCTATGACAATAATCTCTCTAGCCGCATGGGTTTGTTGTAATACCGAATGAATGGCTTGTTCCAAATAATGACCATAGTTATAAGCAGTGATAATCACAGAAACCAAACTATTGGTAGTGATTGTAACGGGCTTGTATAGCGATGGAGCTATTTGTAATGTTGTTGTTCTTGGTTGCTGTTTTACCTGCTGATAATATTTCCAACCGGCAATACAACCCCCAATTTCAGTAAGAATGCTACCAAAATTTTCCTTTGACCCTTGCTTGATTCGCTCTTTGATACGTGCCCAATAATATTCAGGTAAGTAGGTATACAATCTTTTCAAATTGCCTTCATGCCCCCATTGTTCATGCTGAATTAAAAGGCTGCAAGCATTACCCCGCATATAATGATAGAGCTGGTTGCTCAATGCTTTCTTTTCTTTTCTATGCTCATGATAGGCAACTGCCATGGGCTGATATACACAGTTCCAACCACTGGCTAAAATCCGATACCAAAATTCTGAATCTCCACTACAGCCGGCTGCACCCACGTCTAGGCGCTCATCAAAATAACCTACTAATTCAAAAGCCGCTTTTCTGAAAGCCATATTTGCCCCTGCCCCAATATCCCAAACGGGCACACCATATGGTAGCATTACTTGAAAATAGGTTTTGTCAAATACCCTTTTTTGATAGCCCCTATTAAATCCCCAATAGCGTTCAAAGACATACTGTGTGCGGGTTTCCAAAGATTGTGGGATTACCAAACCCGTTACTGCCAAGGTCATTGGGTCATCAAAAGCATGGCGAATATTGTCTACCCAATCTAGGGCTACTTGAACATCATCATCGGTATAAGCAATAATATTTTTAGAAGCATTTTTTGCTCCCGTATTTCTAGCAATGTCTAGACCCTTTCTGGGTTCTAAAACATATGTCACTTTGGGATATTCTTCCAATAATAAAGCGGTACTTTGATTATTGGGCGCGTTGTCTACTACTATTATCTCATCGGTATCTTGTATAGACAGCATTAATTGGTCTAGACATTTTTTAAGATCATCCCTTCTATTTCTGGTACAGATAACTATGGATACGGGTTGATCCTGATCCTGAGTAATGAGAGGGTCCAAACATTGAATAGCGCCAATTAATGCATCCCAATTAGCAATACCTGCACTATTCCATCCCTGTGCTTTTGAACATGCTTCTAGTACTTGGGTTTGAATAGAGGTTTGGGAGCTGTTTTTATCCACCCAAATATGTGCCAATGGCCGTTGATGCCACCAGAAATAATAGAGCGCTGGTGCGGAAAATTGTGGCCAATGATCTAACTGATCCAGCCAAATATGCGCTACTTGATATGCTCTATAGCTGCTCATGGTGCCTCAAAACTAACTTGGGATAATTCAACGGGAAAATCTGGTCTTACAGCACCTTCCCATTTGCCAAATGGCCTTTTTGCGTTGCGATAGTCCACCACATCAAAAGCCACGCTGGCTGTAAATTCATACATGGTATCTTGTTCCCTATTCAAGAAATGCATGGTCACATAGTAATAGCCATTGTTTAAAAAAGTACCAGGAATTCGGCACCTTCCGTCTACCAATCCTTTCTCTACTTTCAATACTTCTGAACACAATTCAAAAATGCATTCACCGGTTAGTTGATAGAATCCTATTAATACCTGGGTGTTTTCAGGATATTCTCCAAGGTACCAGAAACTAAATTCAAAATCCAATGGAGTTCTTGTGTCTATATAAGCAATCTGCTTATTGAATTGAGGGTTAATAGCTACTTGCTTAATGCGAATCCATTCATTACCCGGAGCTGACTCAGGGTTGGGATAATATTGTGAAAGGGTTTCTACTTTTTCTCTGGATAGGTACTTATTGATGACTGTATCGGCGGCTCCTTCTGCTATCAATTTTCCCTTTTCTAACCAAATGGCTTTATTGCATAGGTTCCTAAGAGCTTGCATATTGTGGCTTACAAAAATCACCGTTTTTCCAGCTTGGGTAGAAAGCGATTTTATTTTTTTCAAACACTTTCGTTGAAAGTCTACATCGCCAACGGCTAATACCTCATCAATGATTAGAATATCTGTTTGTAAATGTGCTGCTACTGAAAAAGCCAAGCGCACATACATACCACTAGAATATCTTTTTACGGGCGTATCAATAAAACGTTCAATGCCAGAGAAATCAACAATCTCGTCAAATTTATCAAGCACTTCTTTTTTTTGCATTCCCAAGATCTGCCCATTCAATAATACATTTTCTCTACCACTCAACTCGGGATGAAAACCGGTTCCCACTTCTAATAAACTAGCAATCCTACCTCTACCATGAATAGTGCCACTGGTAGGTAAACTAATCCTACTAATGATTTTTAATAGGGTGGATTTTCCAGAACCATTATTACCAACAATCCCAAAGCTATCCCCTTCATTAATTTTAAAATCTAGGTTGCGCAATGCCCAGATATAATCCCTATTAGATTCGTCATAAGCTTCTGGGTCTGGTGCTTCTTTTTTGTGCAAGACCTGTTTATTCCACCAAGCTTGTAAATCTTTTTTCAAGGCACCACTACCCATGACACCTAGTTGGTATTGCTTTGAAATCTGGTCAATATGTAAAATGGGTTTGCTCATTTAAATAGTATCCATCACTTTAATTTCACGGAATTTAAATAAGGTTAGGCCAATAAAAAATACCAATAGAGAGCTTGCCATACCCGTAAAAATATAGATACTATCTACGGTACCTCCGTGTAGAAAACCTAATCTAAAAGTTTCAATTACAGGAGTCAATGGATTGCACCAAAACAATACTTTATATTTTTCAGGAACAATAGATGCTGGATAAACTACAGGTGTTACAAACATGAACAAACGCAGCATAAAATTCATCAATTGTTCTAAGTCTCTATACTTGGCCATAAACACGGCTACTATCATTCCCATACCCAAACCCAATAGGGCAGTAAAGAATAGCATTACTGGTACTAGCCATATATATTGAGAAGGATGCACCGCATCGTCAAAAATCCAATAGTTCACATAGATGATTAAGAAGAGAATAAACTGAATCCCTGTGCGCACGGAATGTGTAATGACCATGCTTAAGGGAACAATTAATCTTGGAAAATAGACTTTGTTGAAAATATGCGCATTGTGAACAAAGGAATACATGGTGCTGGTAAAACAATCTGAGAAATAACCCCAGAGCAAAGCGCCGGACATATAAAACAATAAAGGCGGGGCACCATTTGTAGAGACTTTTACAATCTTACTAAATACCAAAAAGTAAAATAGGGTAGTGAGTAATGGTTGAATAACCAACCAAAAGACACCCATAATGGTTTGTTGGTAACCTGCTGTGAGTTCCTTTTTGACAAAGGATTGTAGCAAACCGCGGCATCGCCAAAGCTCCACCAAACCGTATTGGAACCATTTTTTATCTGCCTGCAATTCCCATTCCCATTCATTTGCCATGTAGGAGCATTGTATTACAAATTAATGCATTATTGTTCAGTCTTTTTCAGGACTTCCAAAAAATGCGATACTTAGTTGCTAATGCGGTTAGCAGGGCCGTTGGTAATACAATTGCCAATCCGTGCAGAATGCCTTGAAAAGGAGTTTCAGTTAATGCATCATACCATTCTCCCAAACCGCTAAAGTCTATGAGCGGCAATAAAAATATACCAGGTAGCACATAGGCCAGCAAAGGGTTTTGACCAATTGGTGCTAATACTTTGGAGAGTAAGGTAAATTGGTCAAAGGCATATAATAAAAGAAAAGACATACCTCCTGTTACAAAAAAATAACTCAAAGTAGTATCGTCTTTTTTAATACCGCCTTCAAATGCTTCAAAAAATAATCCGCTGATTAATAGATAAGATCCGGCCAAAATTAAGCGTTGGTCTAGTTTGTTTTCTTTGTTAAACATATTTTGCCAAGCAATAATTATAGCTATTCCAGCTAGGGAAATAAAAAGATTAGACATTAACCATCGTTGGTATAAAGCTATAATATTCCAAACCACTAGTCCGGTGCAAAGCCATGCCAAGCCTATTTTAGAAATGGAATTACTAGCGTCTTTATTCCATTCAGGCTTTTTCAAAAGCCATTCTCCAGCGTAGATTCCTGGAATTACTATGAATAAATATTTGAGAAAATCAAATTCTATGAGCCAGTCTGCAAAGTAAGGTTCATAGATATATTGGTTCCAGCTTTCATCTAGAAACCTTCCAGTGATCAATCCATACAAGGGTACCAATAACAATAATCTTATCACATGCTGTTCACGGGTATAGTGATAGAGGATTGCAGCTAGTAAACCCATATTGGCTAATACCAAGATAATAATGTCTGAGCGATGCAATTCAAAATGTCCCTGTTTGTCAAAAGGGACAAATAGCATTAAAAGAAATGCAACTCCAATTCCAATAAACTGATACCAAATATTTTTGGTACCCATGATTAGAAATAAACAGGCAAAACCAATTAGCGCAATCAAATATGGGACTTGGTTATCTAAATGATAAAAATTAGTGTATTTGCTATGTTCAAAAAAGATGGCAAAAAAGACTAATAAAATATAACGTTTCAACTGCTTTTTCCAATCCATTCCTTTTTGCATTGACAAAGGAATGGCCGCTCCCATGGCAAAAAGAAAGAGGGGAAATACCAAATCTACCCAAGTAATGCCTGGTAAGTCTACCCATTCATGTTTGGGTGGTGGAGATTGTGCATGATACATCCAACCTGGTAATATGCCCCCGTAAGCAATGGATCCACTAAATACCATGGCGATAATGGCATACCCCCTTATGGCGTCTAAGGCCTTATTTCTTGTATCCATTTACCTTGGTGATTAATAGGGATTGAAAATAAGTTGCAATACCTGTCTAGCCAAACCGCAACTGCTTTTCTACTCAACGGAATTTTAGTAGCTTCTGTTGTTGGAGCTTCTGGAATATTTTTAAATTGGTTACTTAATTCTTTATGTATTGCCCGTAATAAAGTTTCATCTACATAAACTTGGTTACTAGCAATTAATGGAATACTAGGCAGAAAAGCCACTAGGTCTTGCATCAGCGCTTTTGTTTTGCAAAGACTATCTGGTTGAAAATAGGTTTTATTGGCCCAACCTTCATTTTTACCCAATCCCCTTAAAACACCTGTGGATCCAATTCTTTGAATAGCATAAAAGGCAGGATCATTTACCGCTACATCCATATAAGGCATCAAAAAAACTTGCTTATTCAACAAAGCTGTTTGCAATGTTCTTATAGATATTTGTCTGGGTTCTAGATTTGATTGAACAGCTAAGGCAGCCAATGCACCAGCAGATTGACCCGTCAATAAGACACAGGGTTGTAACCTAGTACTACCATTGGCAAGATTAGAGACCGAAATGCCTTTTTCACAAACCACCATGCCATTTAATTTTTCTGGAATCAGGGCCCCTAGGGGGATATTAAAAGAATAGATGCCCGGAAAATAGATCTTTGGTGCAGCTGGGTTTTTACCATGGTGATGGTCTACTGGATAATCGCCAACGGCAATACCTGTTCTATACAAAGCTTGATCCTGGTCAAAAGGATGATGCATATAAGGAAGGCTCAATCTTACTACACCCTTTAATCTTCTACCTTCTCTATGATAGGGCATCAATGCCAAATGATCCTTGCTTGGGAATTGGGTAGTATCTAATCCAATATGTTTAAAGCCAAGTGTGTTTTGCAAATAATACACAAATGCTAGTGTATGTTTTTTAGCAGGCAAATAAAATGCTTCCCGATGAATGGGTTTTATGTTTACCCCATCAATAAAATAATCATTGCCGTTTGCTGGCCAGTTGAGCATATATTTTCCTTTGGGTAGTTTACCATAATCCAAAACTTTTTGGGTATTGGCTTCATAGGGTTTGCCAAATGGACAAGGCGCATCGCTGGTACTACAATCAAATTCTTTGAGACTGTTCCAGTCAAAACTTTCTTTTTTAATCAGGATTTTTTCTGAAGCATTGGGTCCATAATCTTTTAGTGTTGCAGCCCAAGTAAGGTCTTGGATGATTTGATTAAATCCTGGGGCTTCTTTCTCACCACTATAGGCAGCTGATTCCATGCCTAAGTCATAACCTGCACCAGCATTAGCATATACATCTCCTAGGTCAGTTCCGTCTACAACCATTTTGGCTTGAATAGTTAAGTATTTTTTTTGTTGGTTGATAAAGCGAACAGCATGTATTTTTCCTTGTTTTGTATATGCACTATCAAAATACCAACCATATAGAACGGTTAGATTTTTTTCTTTTGTAGCCCAAGCTTTAAAAATACTATCCGCAACATAGGGTTCAAACAAGGTATTACTGACCCATCCTGTATTTAATTTTTTGGTACCATAGTGTTGGTATAATGCCTGTCTAAATTCTTCCCAAATACCAGATGGCAGCAAGTGATTGCCATCTGTTGCTGTAACACCAGCTGCAGAAAGCATGCCACCCAACCATGCTGTTGATTCCACTAGAATGGTAGGAACTCCCATTCTTGCTGCTTGAATAGCAGCTGCGGTTCCACCTGTTGATCCACCTACTACTAAGATGCTGGTTGATTGCTGTTGTGCTGCAAGTTTAGATAAACAGCAGAGTGCCAAAAGCATTGGCAAATAAAATTGTTTCATGCAATAATTGATTATTGAAGTATGCTGTTTCTAACCAAAAGACAAGCACCCATGATGCCGGCAGACAAAGCTAGTTTAGAAGTTTTCAAAGGGGTATCATTATTTACCAAACTGGAACTGTATTTGTTCAGGGAGCTTTTAATTGGCAAACGCAAATAATCATTGGTAGTTGACAATAGCCCACCTAGGATCACCAATTCTGGATTAAAAATATTAATAAGCGATGCCATGGCTTTTCCCAATTTTTCTCCAATCACAGCCATGCATTCAATGGCCAACATATCGTCTTGATTACAGGCTTGTACAATTTCTTCTAGGCTAATCTGCTTGAGGTCTTTTTTATTATTCAGCAGGATACTTCCAAAACCAGCGGCTAATTTTTCTTGCAAGAGACTAACCAAGGCTTCGCCCGATGCTTCTGTTTCTAAACAACCCTTCTTACCACAATGGCAAATGATTTCATTGTCAAAAAAAGGGATATGACCAAACTCTCCTGAGAAACCAGATTTACCGTAATAGATTTCTCCGTTGATGATAATTCCCAAACCCACCCCATGGTCAATATTGATAAAGAGAATGTCTTTTTCCTTTTCTACCACCCCGCAACAATATTCACCAAATGCCATGGCTCTTGAGTCATTATCAATATAAGTAGGGATTCCTGTTTCATTTTCAATGATTTTACCTAGTGGATATTTAGAAAAATGAAAAAAGTTATAGTTATATCCGGTGTTATGGTCAATTCTGCCGGTTAGGTTAATGCCAATTCTTAGAATCTTGGGCATAGACACACCGGCCTGTTTGATAAAGTCCTTGATAATTTCAATGAGGTTGTCAAGTGAAGCCTGGTTGTTTTGAAGTGAGTAAGGAATATTCTCTTTTACTTTTACCAATTGTTTGGTAAAGTTCATCAGTCCAATGGTTACATGGTTCTTGGTTACTTCTACTCCCATGAAAAAGCCGGCATCGGCCCCCAGGCCAAACATATTGGCCCTTCTACCACCGGTACTGTCAATTTTCCCAATTTCCTTCATGAGACCCTCTTCTATTAATTCATTGACAGTACTAGTAATTTTTGGGGTACTGATATTTAAAGTCTGACCCAAATCGGCAATTGTAGCAGTTTCATGGGCATCTAAATAACGAATAATGCTTTTTTTAAGCGTCATATTCTTAAAAGCCACCCCAGCCAAGGAAACTTCGTTGATATTTTTTAAAAAGCTCATAGACTATTCAATTTCTTTTACAAATTAAGGCATTGAACTCATACAATTATTAATTAGTTGTTGAACAACCCCATACTTTATTAGAAGTATAAGCTGGGGTTTTGTAGCAACCATACTACATAATTCCAATGGATACTACAGTAGATATCAAGTTTGCTTGATTGTCTAGGGAAGCGCGTTGCAGTTGCTTTGTACTATTAAAAGCGGGCTTAAAACAGCAATAAAAAATCGCAAACTAGCAACAGCAAATCATGGCAAACAATACTTACAGTAACGGAACGCAACCAGCACATAGCAACCTGTTTCAATTTCTATTTGATTTTGTGAACCATAGTTTTAGCATAGCCAGCATGCCTTTAGAAAAACCTGTTCAAGCTTACGGTCAATTACCTAGCTCACCGTACTTAAAGAAAATGAATCAGCTAGGATCAAACAAACAACAGCAACTGACTACTATTTATATCTCATAATTGGAAAATTGTCCCATAATTGGAATTTTATGAAAACATTGAAAATATTAATTAGCTGATTTTCAATGTTTTAGTCATGTCTCTCTTTTTGGCATTAAAATCGTTAATCCCTAATAAATCAATTTTATGCTTAACAAATCATCCCTATCATTTGTCTTCATCTTAGCAATGGCATTTATGTCTTGCCAAAAAGCTGCCGAAATACAATCAAACAATCCCAATCCAACAACGCCTGTAAACAAAGTGGCAGCTGATGGATTTAATTATCAGACAACTAAGGCAGTTGCTGTTTCAATTAGTGCTTTAACTAATACCAACAAGCCTATTCCTGGTGTTCCAGTAAGCGTTTATAGTACCGTGAACGGTGCTATTGGACAACTGTTATTTAAAGGTGTTACAAATACCCAAGGTCAAATTGTAACTAGAGCTACTATACCATCATATATGGATACCGTTGTGGTTGACGCCAATTTTGTGGGTCTGATCCACAATGCATTGGTAACCGTAAACGGCAATAGCCTGAATTGTATTTTAGGCGGAGCTGATGGTTACGGTGGTAATGTAGTAGGAACCCTTAGTGTTAATGAAAGCAAATCTGCTGCCATTGCAAACACCATTATCAGGGGAACCAATTCAGTTAATGGCACACATGTGACCATGGATTTGAACGGGATTAAAACCGATACTAAATTTAGTTACCTAGGTGATTATGACAATAATGGTACACCCAAATACTTGACTTCACCTGCTGATGAGATTACAGTTGATATGTTGAATACCATCAACGTTTCTTTACCTGAAAGTTATAAAGTACCTAATCTGCACCCTGAGTATATTACCAAAGACGCTACTTCCAATATTGTGATTATTGAAGATGCAGAAGTTTGGTTAACCTTTACATATGAAGGTGCTGGTTATAGAAATGCTTTGGGTTTTTATACCTATGATAGCAAAACGCCTCCTCAATCTGTAGCAGATATTAATGAAATAAAATTTGTATTTCCCAATGCTAGTTTAAAAGGCAGTGGCGGCAATTTGAATTCTGGTGATAAAGTAAAGATTGGAACTTTCAAAGCCGGAACTACTATTGGATTGGTCTTGTTCCAAGACGCATGGAATGGTAAAGACGTTTCTGTAGGAGCAACCGCTTTATTCTCTAATCCAAATTTAAATCCTGAACCCAATGTAGACCTCCGTAAGCACAATGTGATGTTGAAATACAATGATACCTATATTATTGGATTCGAAGATATTCGTAGAGATTATGGGTCATGTGACCAGGACTTTAATGACCTAATGATTTATGCAACATCTAATCCAATTACTGCCATTGACACTGATGGTGTAAAAGACGCAGAGAAACCTGTAGATACTGATGGTGATGGTGTAATGGACGTATTTGATGCCTATCCAACTGATCCAGAAAGAGCTTATATTAATTATTATCCTTCTAAAGATACTTGGGGAACTTTAGCATTCGAAGATATGTTCCCTAGCTCTGGAGACTATGATATGAATGACTTAGTGATCTCTTACAGATACACTATGATTTCTAACGGTCAGAACAATGTAGTTGAAATGAATGCAGAATATCAACCATTGGCTAATGGAGCTGCTTATCACAATGGATTTGCTGTACAGTTTCCTTTTGCATCTAACTTAATTAAATCTGTAACAGGTCAAAAAGTTACCAGCAATTTGGCCAAATTCAATGCCAATGGTACAGAAGCAGGTCAAAGCAAGGCGGTGATTATGCCTTATGATGATGTATCTGCATTTCTCTTTAATCCAGGTGGTGCCTATTTTGCAAATACTCGTATGGAATTTGACAAAGTAACTACGCCTCCAGTATCTGTATTCATCAGCTTTACAACACCTATTTCTACTAGTACTTTAGATATTGCCAATAACAATCCTTTCTTGATTAGCAACCAGCGTAGGCCTTATGAAGTGCACTTACCAGGATTTGCACCAACTGATTTGGCAGATTTGAGTTTGCTGGGAACCGGTGAAGATAATTCTGATCCAAGATCAAATAGGTACTATGTAACAAAAGACAATCACCCATGGGCTTTGAACTTTGCTAGTGGCTTTGTTCATCCTATTGAGAATGCAGCTATCAATGATGCATACTTACATTTCTTTGACTGGGCTCAATCTGGTGGTACCAGCTACCGTGATTGGTACTCTAATACAGGATCTGGTTATAGAAATAATTCAAAACTATTTACCAAATAATTCCCCACCCTTTTATAGCGTTGTTGATTTTTCATGGAAGCCGCAGTAATGCGGCTTCTTTGTTTTATTTAATAGAAGGACTCTTCCATTGAGTGTTCACAGAATTCATTTTTGTTCTCAGGATAATTTTGGCAAAACTCAAAGTAGGCTCTATTTTAAAAGCAAACCTTTCTTGACCAATGGCAATGCTGCCAATGTTTTGGTAGGAATCTGCCAGCCCTTTTTTAAATTCATTAGTGCTGGTTAATAAAATTGCTACCTTGCCTTTCTTAGTATAAGATTTCCAGTGTAAGATCAAACTATCTCCTTGTTGTACCACACGGGGCTGAGAAATAGCAACAGGTCCGGTAATGGCTACCCCATCTAATTCTTCTTGGTTCAGTTTGGGTAAATCTATTTTCTGGAAACGGGCAATCGTAGGTAGAATATCTACAATGGCTGGATTATTTGCCTCAAAATAAGCATTGGTATTTTTTAAATTTGATAGCATCCAAGTAGTTCTTTCACGTTCAGATTGTCCACCATGATTTTTACCAGTTGCTGCGTCACGTCCATGATCCGTGGTAATGATGATGAACCATTCTTCTTTAAAATTCTTTTCACGGTATTGAATGGCATCCCAGATTTTCCCCATCTCTTGATCCAGATAGCCAATGGCTTGTTCCATTTGGGGGCTATCGCCATATCTATGACCCATATCGTCTGTATGTTCTAAATAGATCCAAGACAAATCTGGCGCATTAGCCCTAATGCAACTATCGGCCTTGGCCACCACATAATCATCTATTAAATGCGTGTAGATAGAACCTTTGTCATGCGGAAACCTAAGCGTATCTAATTCATAACCGTCAAAAGCAAGGTCTACTTTAAAACCACCAGTGGCTTGCAAACCATCTCCCACCAATTTGGTCCTATTGTCTAACCAAGTGGAAAAAATGGCCGTCTTTTTTTGAGGGTATTGATTTTTTAAATAGCGAAAAATGCTCCAATAGTTATAGTTGGGATCTTTAATATCATTGTTGATTACCTGGTGTTTATTGGCCCAAGTGCCGGTAATTAAATTATTGTAGCCTGGTGCAGAAACAGTGGGGGTCTGATTGTAAGAACCCTTGATTCCACCCACAAATGCGCGTTTGTAAAAACCTGCTGCAATAATCTTATCTAGATTGGGTTTGCTGGCTTTTTCCAATAAGTCTGCTGGTATGCCATCGGCAATGACAAAAACAACTTTGCGTGTTTTAGCTTGAGCAAACAAACCATTAGAAATACTTATACAGGTAATTAGCAACCATATAATCTTAGCTATGTAGATGGGCTTTTTCATAAAAGCAAAAATGGGTTTTCTAAATGTAAACCAATATGATGATTTTGTAAACTTGGTTCTAAACCAAAAACAGTACATTTAAAAAAAATCTCAATGCCGGATTTTCAGATAGATCCAAATATTGCCAGGGCTAAAACCATTGCCAAGGAATTCTATTTAGACCCCCAATATTTTGAAGCGTCTAAGGAGAAGATCTTTGCGCAAAGCTGGCAGTATATTGGTCATAAAGAACAGATTGCTGTTCCCGGACAAGTTCAGCCCGTATGCTTATTGGAAAAATATATTGATGAGCCCATATTATTAACCAGAGACCAAGATAGTAAAACACATTGCTTACCCAATGTCTGTAACCATAGAGGTAACCTGCTTTGTTATGATGCCTGCAACACCAAACAACTGCGTTGTAAATACCATGGAAGACTGTTTCATTTAAACGGAACATTTATCTCCATGCCTGAGTTTAGAGAAGTAGAAAATTTTATTCCAGAAAACAATCACTTGCATCAATTGCCTTTGTTTGAATGGGCGGGATTGTATTTTACTAGTTTGAATCCTGTATTGCCTGCTACTGTTTATTTTCAGGAAATGATGGATAGGGTTAGTTGGTTGCCACTTGACAAATTAGTCCATCGTCCAGACTTGGACCAAGCGTTTGAAGTGCAAGCCAATTGGGCATTGTACTGTGAAAATTACCTAGAAGGATTTCATATACCTTTTGTGCATCCGGCTTTAAATGCAGTGATTGATTTTAAAAATTATAGCACTGAATTATTTCCTTATTCCAATCTGCAATTAGGCATTGGAAAAGATACCGATGTGCTTTTTGATATACCGGAAACGTCTCCGGATCATGGCAAACAAGTTGTTGCTTATTATTTCTGGGTCTATCCCAATCTGATGTTTAATTTTTATCCCTGGGGATTATCGCTCAATGTAATTGAACCTTTAACACCCGCTACTACCAAAGTAAGATTTCTCAGTTTTGTTTATGATGCAAGCAAATTGGATCAAGGAGCAGGATCTGGATTAAGTTCAGTAGAAGCAGAAGACGAGGAAGTGGTGCAGAACGTTCAAAAAGGCATTAAATCTAGATTTTACAAACATGGAAGATATTCGGTGAACAGAGAGCAGGGTACCCATCATTTTCATTCCCTGATAGCACAATCATTCAAGCATGAATGAACTCAAGCGTAGTTTATCAGCTAATACTACTATTGCATTAGTAATAGGAGGGATTATTGGCTCTGGCATATTTATGAAGCCCGCACTCATGGCTTCTCAGGTAGGATCTCCTTGGTTATTATTAAGCGCATGGGTAGTGGCAGGAGTGGTTACTTTGTTTGGGGCACTCAGCAATGCAGAAGTAGCCTGCATGTTTCCAGAGACAGGAGGTCAATATGTATTCTTTCAAAAAATGTATGGTAATGGTTTTGCCTTTCTCTATGGATGGAGTGCTTTTGCTGTTTTCAATACCGCCGGAAATGCTTCTGTAGCATGGGTTTTCTCTCAGTACATTAATTATTTTGTAGAATTGCCTAGACTTGCTCCTGCTGTTGAACTTGCCACCGTATGGCATATCCCTTATGTGGGAGATATTCATCCACTAGAAAATTTGGGTGTAAAATCAGTGACCATTTTATTGATTTTGATACTCACCACCATCAATTATTTTAGTGTCAACTATGGTGGGGCATTACAACGTTTTCTCACTATTTTAAAAGCAGTTGCCATTGTTGTTTTAATTGGTGGAATCCTGTTTTCGGGTAAGGGATCTATGCAACACTTACATGAAACATTACCCAACATGCCGCAGGGATGGGCCATGGTAGGTGCTTATATGGCGGCTATTTCAGGCGCTTTTTGGGGCTACGATGGCTGGAACAATATTTGTTTTGTAGCGGGTGAAGTAAAAAATCCTAAGCGCAATATTCCGCGCAGTTTATTTCTTGGATTGAGTTTTTGTATACTGGTTTATACTTTGGTCAACTTGGCCTATATCTATGTGTTGCCTATTGGACAATTATCAACATCATCCTTAGTGGCATCTGATGCTGCTACTGTTACCTGGGGTTTAATAGGTGGTGCCTTAATTGCATTAATGATCATTCTTTCTACACTGGGTTCAACCAATGCAAATGTATTAGCAACATCAAGGGTTACTTATGCCATGGGCGATGGTAATAGACTATTTGCATGGGCAGGAAAGACGCAACCTAAATATCAAACTCCCGGTAACGCACTTTGGCTAAATGCCATCTGGACCGTGGTATTAATTATCAGTGGATCCTTTGATATGCTCACCGATATGCTCATTTTTGTGAGCTGGTTTTTTTATGGCATGAGTGGGCTGGGTGTGTTTTTATTGCGCAGCCGTATGAAGGATTTTCCCCGCAAGTACAAGGTTTGGGGATATCCCATTGTACCCATTTGCTTTGTCTCTTTTGTAGCTTTCTTTTTATGTAGCACCCTGATTACAGATATCCAGCATTATAGAGACGGGACAGCGCCCATTATCAATTCTTTATTGGGTTTGTTGATCACAGCCATTGGAATTCCCATTTATTTTCTTTCTAAAAAGAAAACAACCCAATCCTAACAAAGTCTTTGCTGGCTTTTTTCTAACTTACTGTCCATAAATTCTTGCCATGAAACTGCTCAAACGCATACTGCTTGCTTTGTTGATCCTTATTGTTATTGCCGGTACCGCTGGTTATTTCTATTTGCAAAACCTAAAACCGGATTATAATGCTAATCTGCAATTACCTGGATTGAGTGCAGAAGTAGAAGTGCTCTATGACAATTATGCCATACCACATATCTATGCGCAGAATGAAGAAGATTTATTCTATGCATTTGGTTATGTACACGCACAAGACCGTTTGTTTCAAATGGAAATGCTGCGTCGCTTGGCCGATGGTAGACTGGCAGAACTCTTTGGGGACAAGGCTTTGGCCTCAGACAAGTTTTTTAGAATGCTCAGTTTTAGAGAGCAGGCCAAACTTACTTTGGCAGAAGTATACAAAGATCCCAATGCCCCTTTTGTAAAAGCGGCCAAAGCTTATTTAAAAGGCATCAACCAATATATTAAAGCGGGCAAGACGCCTATTGAATACACTATTGCGGGTATTCCCAAAACAGAATTTACCATGGAAGACATGGAGATTATTGTTGGGTTTATGGGTTATACTTTTGTGGGTGCCTTCCGTGCAGAAGCAGTAGCCACCACCATCGCTAGCAAATTTGGCATGGACTACTTCAATGATGTATTACAAAATTGGCCTGATAGTACGCAATTGATTCCTGTGCAAGCTTCTGAGAAAGCATCGCTGCAAGCATCTGCTAAGAATCTGACTAGCATGGCGGCACAAGTAGGAAGGTTGCAAGAGAACCTGCCTTATCCTCCTTTCTTTGGTTCAAATGGTTGGGTAATTGCTGGTTCCAAAACCAAGTCAGGCAAACCCATACTTTCAAATGATACGCATATTGCTTTTGCGCAACCATCGGTTTGGTATGAAGCTGCATTGGAATGCCCTGGTTATAAAGTCTATGGCAATTTCTTGGCAGGTACACCGGTTCCAGCACTAGGTCATTCTGATAGGGGTGGATGGGGACTAACCATGTTTGAAAATGATGATGCGGATTTTTATAAGGAGAAAGCCAATCCTGCAAACGCCAATCAGGTTTGGTATAAAGACCATTGGGAAGACTTGATCCTGCGCAAAGAAACCATTAAAGTAAAGGGCGGCCCTGATGCAATTTTTGAAGTAAAAAAATCCAGACATGGCTATATCATGAATGGCGCATTTGATGGCGTTAAAGACATTGCTGATCCTATTGCACTATGGTGGGTCTATCACCAATTTCCATCCAGGCATTTACAAGTGTTCTATAATTTGAGTCATGCCAGCAATGCGGCCGATGCAGCTGTTGCAGTGGAACCCCTTACAGCGCCTGGTCTGAATTTTATGTGGGGCGATACTGCTGGTAATATTGCTTGGTGGGCTGCGGGTAAATTACCCATCCGTCCCAAGCATGTAAATCCACAACTTATCTTGGATGGTTCTACCGGACTGGATGATCCACAGGGTTGGTTAGACTTTAAACAGAATCCACAGATCCTCAATCCTGCACGTGGCGTTTTGTACACTGCCAATAACCAACCACAAGACATGGGAACCGGCTTAGTACCGGGATATTATGTGCCTTCCAATCGCGCCAAGCGCATTGAAGAATTAATCTTTACTGATAAAAAAGACTGGGATGAAGAGAGTGTTCGTGCAACCATCAATGATGTAACCAGTAGCACTTATCCGCCATTGCTGGCAAAGATCTTGCCCCTGGTGAATCAAGAAAAGCTGAGCCCTGCTGCCCGCAATGCCATGAGTATTTTGCGCAAATGGGATGGTGCACATGGAATGGAAAATATTGAACCAGCCATCTATTACAAATTCAATTACTTGATTTTGAAATATGCTATGGAGGACGAGTTAGGCGCAGAAACTTTTAACCAATTTGAAAATCAAGCTAGCTTAAAACGCAATACGGTTAGTTTCTTCCTAAACGATAGTTCTAAATGGTGGAACAATATTCATACCCCAGAAAAAGAAACCAGGGCTGAAATTTTTACGCGCGCCATGAATGATGCAGCTGATCAGTTGGTGAAACAATTAGGAGAAAATACCGCCAACTGGCAGTGGAAAAAAGTGCATACCCTAGAACACAAACATCCCTTGGGGATTATTCCTGTGTTGGGCAAGTTTTTTAACGTGGGTCCCATTCCACTCATGGGTGGCAGAGAAACCATTAACAACCTAGACTTTAACCTAGATAGCACGGGTCTTTACAAAGTAGTCTACGGACCAGCTTTGCGCA
>NCHJ01000015.1 GCA_002256765.1 Bacteroidetes bacterium 24-39-8 | reverse complement strand
CATACTGGCCCAAGCAATTCCAAATCCCGTCATAGGTACAAATAAGAGGTATTGATTTTCAATATGCGGGAATGCAAGCAATCCCAAACCTGCCATTAATAAACAAGCAATATGTACGTTTTTGGGGCTGTACTTTTTGGCCAATCCTACCAAGGCAAATGCTGAAAGAAAGGTTACCACATTATACCATCCGTTGACCAGCCCAGCCCATCCCACAGCCTCTTCATACAATTTGGCATCTTTGGTAGGAGAAGTTTTCCAAACAGATTGCGCAATACTCTTGGAGGCATTCTGCCAGTAGCAAAATAACGCGTACCATTGAAAGAGGTAAACCAAGGCCAATTGCCACATGACTTTGGGCATGTCTTTGATAGCACTAAAGATTTCAATAAATGGAGTGAATACTGATCTTTTTTCTGCATGTAGCGTTTGTAATTCTTCTTCCGTTGGAGGAATTTCAGGCGTTTTAGTAATAGACCAAAGTACGGAGGTAATAGAGCAAATTGAGCCTAGGAAAAAAGAGCCAAATACCCAATAAGGGATTTGACCGTGTGACTGTTTTAGAAAATCAATTTTTTGAAAGGCAAATAAAGAAAGATTGGCTAAAGTAATACCCAGACCGGTAAAGAAGCTTTGTGTTAAAAATCCGGTAGGTTGTTGGTCTGCTGGTAATTTATCTGCAATAAATGCCCTATAGGGTTCCATGGCTGTATTATTGGCGGCATCCAATACCCATAGCAATCCTCCCGCCATCCAAAGGGTACTACTAAAAGGATATATAAACAAGCAAAGACTGCAAAACAGGGCGCCAATAAAAAAATAAGGCTTTCTTCTGCCGTATTTGGGATGCCAGGTTTTGTCACTCATGGCGCCAATAATGGGTTGAATTAAGAGCCCCGTCATAGGACCTGCCAAGTTCAATAAGGGAATTTCATCTGGGCTAGCACCCAAAAAATCATAAATAGGGTTTACAGCACTTTGTTGTAGTCCAAAACTGTATTGAATACCAAAGAATCCCACATTCATATTGATAATCTGGGAGAAACTCAAACGAGGTTTGGTCATTGACATGGCAATCGCATTGGTTAGTCTTTAAAAATAGTCAAATCACTAAGAAAAAAGTCAGTTTGACAAAGGGGGCGGAGAAAAACCTTGAGCTCCATCGTTGCCGGGAACGTTTGCGTAGAAAAAAAAACGAAATATCATTTTGTGTTGTCTTTATAAGTGTAGCATTGGGTAATAATTGGTTCATTTTTCTGTATAGATTTTTTAATCTAGTTAGGCCAATTACAAAACGATTTTTTTTATTAAACTGCTTGCCATGTTTCTATTCCATCCGAACCTCGGTTGTGGAAGCCTTTCTTTTAGGATGCTTCCAAGTCTTAAAACCAACGTTTCCATTTTTAAATTTCCAACAATTAAAGCTATCCGTACTCAATTGATGGTGGCCATTTTATTGTTAATGGGTATTTCGTTGTTTCAAACAAACGTTTTGGCTCAAAATGCCCCCAAGCCTATTACGGGTAAAGTACTAGGCGTTAATAATCAACCATTGGAGGGGGTTACTATTTCACAAAAAGGGGGTACCAAAATGTCTTTGACTGACAAAGATGGTAAATACAGTATTTCTGTACCTGCAAATGCAACCCTTGTATTTAGTTATGTTGGTTATGTTGCTAAACAAGAAAATGTAAATAATCGTACGGAAATCAACCTGAGTTTGGTTCAGGAAAATGCTGTAGCAGAAGAAGTGGTAGTAATTGGCTACCAGACTATCAAAAGGAAAAATTTGCTAGCTTCTGTTTCCAGTGTAAGTGCCAAAGATCTTAAAGATATTCCAGTGAATTCTGCTGCGGAAGCATTGAATGGACGTTTGGCCGGTGTTACGGCTTCTACTGCAGAGGGCTCGCCTGATGCTGATGTACGTGTTAGGATTAGAGGAGGTATGTCAATAACTGGAGATAACTCACCCTTATATATTGTAGATGGTGTGCAAGTTGAAAATGGTTTATCAGCGCTTGCACCTCAAAATATTCAAACCATTGACGTATTAAAAGATGCGGCTGCTACTGCCATTTATGGTGCTAGGGGTGCTAATGGTGTCATTGTGATTACCACCAAAAGTGGAAGACAAGGCAAATTGACCCTTAGTTACAATGGATTTGTAGGTGTGAAAAGCTTGGCCAAAAAATTGGGAGTACTAAGTCCTTATGATTATGTGATCTATCAGTCTGAGCGTTCACGTGGTAGTATTACGGATAGTACCACATTTACCAGAAACTTTGGTACTACATGGGACACACTTGCTAATTACAAAAATGTAAGCCCTATTGATTGGCAGGATGAAATTGCAGGAAGAACTGGCGTATTGCAAACACATAGTTTAAATGCATCAGGAGGCAATAAAAAAATCACTTACAATTTTGGTTATACTTTCAATGGTGATAAAGCCATTTTATTGAATTCAGATTATAAAAGGCATTTATTAAACTTAAAAGCAGATTATAGAATTACTAATAATCTGCGTGCTACTTTATCAACTAGGTATACTAATTCAAATGTTCTTGGTGCTGGAGTTTCTTCGGAGCAAGGTTCTTCTTATAGCAGACTACGTAATGCTGTTAAATACAGACCGTTCTTGTCAAATAATCAGGATATTGAGGACGCTGATCCACTAGCTGATCCAAATGTAGGGAATGGGTTGAACTTGGTAAATCCTATTTCTTTAGCAAATGCAGAGTATAGGAAAAAAACTACCGATGTGTTTAACGTAACAGTTTCCTTGCAATATAATATTGCAAAAAACCTGAGTTTCAAATCTACTTTTGGTTATGATGATAGCAAATTAATAGATCGTCAATTTAGTGACTCAATTACACCATATTCTGTAATTCAGGGTTCTAGAAAGCCAATTGTACGGTTAGATACTGTTACAAGAAAAACCATCACCAATAGTAATGTATTAACTTATTCTATTAGCAAATTTAAGGACAAGCATGATTTTGACTTCTTAATTGGAGAAGAAACCTATGATTTTAAAACAGAGTCAAATACTCAGTTGGTTAGAAATTATCCAACATTCACTTCTCCTAATGATGCCTTTGATAAATTAGGTTTGGGAATATCCTTTACAGGTTATCCTAAATTGGGTAAAACAAGGTATACCAATCTTTCTTTTTTTAGTAGGATTAATTATAGTTATGATAATAAGTACTATTTCTCCTTCAATGTACGTGCAGATGGAGCATCTAAATTTGCACCTGGTAAGCAGTGGGGATATTTTCCTGCTGGATCATTTGCATGGAGGGTAAAGAATGAGAAATTTATGGAGAATGTACGTTTCATCAGTGACCTTAAATTTAGGGCTAGCTATGGTAACGTTGGTAATAATAGAATTAATGATTACTTATTCTTAACCACCTTTAGAAATGACGGAACCTATTATTACGGTATCAATAATCAACCGGTTACTGCCTATTATTCTGCAGGATTAGTGAATGAGGCATTGCAATGGGAATCTAATGAAAGCCAAAACTATGGTATGGATTTAAGCCTATTCAAAGACAGGATTTCATTAAGCGTAGATGTATATAATAACAATGCCAAAAACTTATTGTTGAATGTACCAATTGCTTCTACTTATGGATATGGCACACAATTACAAAATATTGGTAAGACATCTAATAAAGGGGTAGAATTTCAATTAAATGCTTTGGTTATTAAAAAAGGAGAATTTACTTGGAACTCCAATTTCAACATGGCATTTAATAAGAACAAAGTGGAAGCCCTTGGTTTAAATCAAAAACTTTTCTATCCAGCAGCAAGCTGGGGTGTTTCAGGTCAGCCTACTGACTATATAATCCGAATTGGAGATCCAGTAGGTTCAATGTGGGGATTGGTGAACGATGGTTTCTACAAAGTGTCTGACTTTGATTATGATGCAGCAACAAGTGTATATACCTTGAAAGCGGGTACGGTTAGTAATGCTGGTATTATTGGTACCATTCAGCCGGGTTCAGTAAAATTCAAAGACTTAGATGGAGATGGTGTAATAAATCTGGATAAAGACAGAACCATTATTGGTAACCCAACGCCAAAATTCACTGGTGGATGGAATAACCAATTTACTTACAAGAATTGGGACATGAGTTTGTTTATAAACTTTTCTTATGGAAATGATATTTACAATGCCAATAAAGTTGAATTTACAAATGGGTACACTCCTAACTCTAATATGATTGACCTAATGGCTGGTCGTTGGAAAGTGGTAACAGCTACAGGCCAAACTGCCCAATGGGTAAATTCTGGTGGTAAAGTAGTGGGAATTGCTCCTGATCAATTAACTGCATTAAATGCAAATGCAAGTATTTGGCAACCCATTAAAGGTTCTGGTGCTTTCTATCCAAGCTCTTGGGCAATTGAAGACGGTTCTTTTTTAAGAATTAATAACTTTACATTGGGCTATAGTGTACCAGTTGAAAAGTTGAGTAAGTTGAAAATTAGCAAATTGAGATTTTACTTTACCGCTAATAATCTGGCTGTATTTACCAAATACACAGGATACGATCCAGAAGTAAGTGTACGTAACAGTCCATTAACTCCAGGTCTTGATTACTCTGCTTATCCAAAAAGCCGCAGTTTCATCTTTGGTGTAAATGCTAGCTTTTAATTCAAACCACAAATTTTTGCAACATGAATAAGAAAAATTTTAATAAACTGACTATCCTAGCTACAATGGTTTTGCTAATGGTAATTACCGGATGCAAAAAATTTCTGGATCAACAACCCATCACAGATGTGAGTGCTGAGGTAGCATTCAGTGATGTTCCAAGTGCTTATAAAGCCTTGGCTGGTGCTTATAGCCGAATGGTAGGAGATGCCGGTTTTGGTATTCGTTTGAGTTTGTATTATACTGTTGACACGGATGAAATGCAGGGCCCAACTGGCGCTGTAGATAATGACCGTAGAAGTATAGCTAGGTATTCTGCTACTTCTGGTAATGCTCAAATTACCAATCCATTTAATCAGCTATTTACTGGGATTGAATTCTCTAATATCTGTATTGCTAACATTCCTAAAATGGATATGTATAACAATGGTACGGAACAAGAAAAGAAGCAATTACGTAGAATGCATGGTGAAGCACTTACACTTAGAGCGCAATATTATTTTCAAGCAATTGTGAATTGGGGTGATTTGCCAGCACATTTTAGACCTGCGTCTGAATTAGCTTCTTCTGACCCTTTTCCAGTAAGGACAAATAGGGATACTATTTATAATCGTTTGTTGGCAGATTTAAAATTGGCATCTGAATTAGTTCCTTGGCGTAATGAGTTGGCCTCAATTGGTGACCCATTAGATGAACGTATTACCAAAGGAACGGTAAAAGGTATGCGTGCAAAAATTGCTTTATTCCGCGGTGGTTATGCATTAAGAAGTGATGGTACTATGAAAAGAAATGCAGATTATCTAACATACTATCAAATAGCAAAAGATGAATGTAATGAAATTATGAACTCTAATCAACACGCATTGAATCCAAGTTTTAAATCGCTTTGGAAAGATCAGGTAAACGCACACGCTATTGCTGATCCACATGGAGAATTAATGTTTCAAGCTAGTGCTACAGGTGGAGTTTCTGCAGCCGATACTAAACTGGCTTATTATAATGGCCCTACAGTAAACAATCGGGGTAATAAAAGTATCAATGTATTACCAACTTACTTCTATGCTTTTGATAGTACCGATTTGCGTAGAGATGTTACTTGTGCTGTTTACAATGTTGCCGCAGATGGAGCAACTAAAATTGGGCAAGCTATTACCGCTATTTGCGATGGTAAATACCGTAGAGATTGGATTACTAATCCTTCTTATGCACCTACTAATGCCATCCAATATTTTGGATTGAAATGGCAAATCTTACGCTACTCCGATGTGTTATTAATGTACGCAGAAGCCGAAAACGAATTAAATGGTCCAACCGCAACTGCTTATACTGCCATCAATCAGGTTAGAAGAAGAGGGTATGGTAAAGCAATTGGCAGTGCCGATGCTACTGTTGACCTTCCTACTGGTTTGAGTAAATCAACTTTCTTTGATGCCATTGTTAAAGAACGTTCATTGGAATTGGGTGGAGAGGGCGTTCGCAAATATGACCTCATTAGATGGAATTTATTGGCTAAAAAAATTGCCGATACAAAAGCTGCATTGTTGGCTATGTCTACACTTTCTGCTCCCTACAATACATTGCCCATTGCTATGTATTATAAAACAGGTAGTACCTCAGATAACAATACATTCACCGGTGGTCTATGGGTCAATTCATTTTATAAAACGGCTCCTACTGCTACTCCATCTGGAACTACAAAAGTAGCTTGGTTAACAGCTGCAATTAATACAACTGCATTGTCTAGATTTGCAACCGGGTTTACAACAGGGAAGTCTGAATTATTGCCTCTGCCACAACCCTCTAGAGATGCCAATATTAACTTAACTCAAAATCCTGGATATTAACTCATAAATGGTATTTTGTATGATACAATTTATAAGGCTGCCATGTAAATGGTAGCCTTATTTTTTAATTAATTCCCTTGAAATATTTTGGTATGAAAACTGTTTTTTTGTTAATGGTAATCTCTATTTCTTTTGCAGGATTATCTATTGCTAATGCCCAGAAATCAAATTCACAACCGGAATACCCAAGTAGCATTATTGTTGCATTAGACGGCACCGGAAACTATAGTTCTATTCAAGATGCCATTAATTCAACCAGAGATATTTCAACATTTAGAGTGGAGATTTTTATCAAAAAGGGAACCTATCATGAGAAGCTACATATTCCATCTTGGAAAACAAATATTTCATTGATTGGAGAATCAAAAGAAGCTACTATTATAAGTTATGATGACTATTCAGGGAAAAAAGTACCCAATGGAAAAGATCAATTTGGTAGAGACAAATTTGGCACATTTACTTCATACACAGTGTTGGTTCAGGGAAACGGATTTATGGCAGAAAACCTAACAATAGAAAATACTGCGGGTAGGGTAGGTCAAGCTGTAGCATTGCATATAGAAGCAGATAGGGTATTTATTAAAGATTGCAGGTTATTGGGTAATCAAGATACCCTTTATTTGGCCACTGAAAATGCCAGGCAATATTTTCTAAATTGTTTTATAGAAGGAACCACCGATTTTATTTTTGGAGAAGCAATTGCCTTGTTTGAAAACTGTATTATAAAAAGTCTGGTCAATTCTTATATTACTGCTGCTTCAACCAAACAAGGACAATTATATGGCTTTGTATTTTTGAACTGTAAGCTAGAAGCTGGACCTTTAGCTACTAAAGTCTTTCTAGGTAGACCTTGGCGCCCCTTTGCCAAAACAGTATTTTTGTATTGTGAATTAGGAGCACATATTGTGGCGGAAGGTTGGAATGAATGGAAAGGTGACACCATGTTTCCTAATAAAGAAAAAACGGCCTATTACGCGGAATTTGAAAACAGGGATAAGGGTGCTAATTTTCAAGGAAGAGTAGTTTGGTCCAAGCAATTGTCCAAAAAAGAAGCTAAGCAATATCAACCTAAACAGGTTATTAAAGGAAATGATGGTTGGTGGCCTTTGAAATAATATTATCATTTTATCATGAAGCAGATTCTATTTTTTTTGTCAATGGGTTTTGTCTTGTCAGCTCAAAGTCAAGAGCCTTCTAAGGTTTGGGTATCAGATTTGGGAAATGGGAAGTACCAAAATCCTGTTTTACACGCTGATTATTCTGACCCAGATGCTATTCGAGTGGGTCAGGACTATTATTTAGTTGCTTCATCTTTTGAAGCCATTCCTGGTCTTCCCATTTTGCATTCAAAAGACTTAGTCAATTGGCATATTATTGGTCATGCTATTACCTCATTAGTACCAAAGGAATTTTATGCAAAACCCCAACATGGTGGTGGTGTTTGGGCGCCTAGTATTCAATTCCATCATGGGGAATTTTATATCTATTATCCTGATCCAGATTTTGGCATTTTCTTGGTAAAAGCTAAGAACCCTGCGGGTCCATGGTCTCAGCCAGTATTGATTGAAGCAGGTAAGGGATTAATTGACCCTGCAGTTTTGTGGGATAAAGATGGACAAAATTATTTGGTGCATGGTTGGGCTGGATCTAGGGCTGGTATCAAAAGTATTCTTACCATAAAGAAATTAAATGGCAGTGCGGACAAAGTAATGGATCAAGGTGTGATTGTTTATGATGGACACGAAAAAGATCCTACCATTGAAGGGCCAAAAATCTATCAGAGAAACGGTTACTATTACATATTTGCACCCGCGGGAGGTGTGAGTACAGGATGGCAATTGGTCCTGCGTTCAAAAAATATTTATGGCCCCTATGAAAGAAAGGTGGTGATGGACCAAGGAAGTTCAACAACAAACGGTCCGCACCAAGGCGCATGGGTGAATACCCAAACGGGAGAAGATTGGTTCTTACATTTTCAGGACAAAGGTGTTTATGGAAGGGTGATGCATTTACAGCCCATGAAATGGGTAGCAGATTGGCCAGTAATTGGAGTTGATAAAAACAATTCTGGAAAAGGTGAGCCTGTACTCACTTATCAAAAACCCAATGTGGGAAAGCATTGGCCCATTCAAACTCCGGCAGAATCTGATGAGTTTAATGGACTGCAATTGGGTAAACAGTGGCAATGGCAAGCCAATGCAAAAGGAACCTGGCATTTTATGAACCAAGAAAAAGGAACATTGAGACTATATGCGGACAAGGTTCCAGATTCGGCTAAAAATCTCTGGGAACTGCCCAATGTGTTGCAACAAAAATTTCCAGCAGAGCAATTCATGGTCACCACCAAAATACTATTTTACCCCAATACTAAAATCATCAATGAAAAAGTGGGTTTGGTTGTAATGGGTTATAGCTTTGCCTCACTAGGATTTAAAACTACCAAGTCTGGAATTAGTTTGGTCTACACCACCTGTAAAGACGCTCAAAAAGGAACTAAGGAAATTGAACAGACCCTGGCAGAAAATATAGGTAACCAAATTTGGTTAAGGGTTAAAGTAGGTGCTGCTGGTATTTGTCAATTTAGTTATAGTAGGAATGATAAAGAATATACAACTTTAGCCACGCCATTTCAGGCAGAGGTAAGTAGGTGGATTGGTGCAAAAATAGGATTGTATTGCACTAGAACTGAAAATACCAATGATGCTGGCTACGCCGATGTGGATTGGTTTAGAGTAGAACCCTTACTGCCCTAAATTTATTTTGATTTTAAGGAAGATTCCCGAATCATTAATTCTAGGGGTAATACTTTGTATTCAAACTCAGTAATGGGTCTCTTGCTCTCAATCAATTGTAGCAGGAGTTCTGTAGCCAATTGGCCCATCTCAAAAGCAGGTTGTTTTACAACTGAAAGGGAAGGAGATAACAAATCCGTTAAGTCAAGATTTGAAAAACCCATAAGGGCTACTTCTTCAGGAACTTTAATGCCCTTTGATTTGAAATATCGCAAACAGTTTGTAGTAAGTTTATCAGCAGATGCCACAATTGCATCAGGGATTTGTTTTAGTGAAGTGAAGCGGTCAAGAGCAGCTTCTACTTCTTCATACAACATGCCACCATGTAAACAGAATTCAGTATAGGATTCCTGATAAATTAAGCCATGGTCTTCTAAGGCTTTTCTATATCCACCCAAACGCTCTTTGGTAATAGATAAATGTGGAGAACCCGCAAGGTTAGCAATATGTTGGTGGCCATTATCCAATAAATGTTTGGTAGCGTCATATGCCCCTTTAAAGTTGTCTACAATGACTTTGTGGGTGTGAATACTTTCTGCTACCCTATCAAAAAAAACAATAGGAAATCCACGGTCATGCAGATTTTTCAAGTGCGAAAAATCCTCTGTTTCGGCTGAAACGGAAATCAATAAGCCATCAATTGACCTTGAAGCCAAATATTGTAGGTCAATTACTTCCCTTTCATAGGACTCATGGCTTTGAGAAATAATGACATTATAACCTTTGTCATAGGCAATTGATTCTATACCATTAATGGCCTGAGAGAAGAAACTATTGGCAATTTCACAAACTATTACTCCAATTGACCTACTCCTTTTCTCTTTTAAACTTAGTGCAATAGGATTAGGTCTGTAATTGATTTGTTCCGCGTATTCAAGTACCTGTTTTTTGGTAGCTGGACTAATCTCATAACTGTCCCTCAAAGCCCTAGAAACCGTTGAAGTAGATAACCCCAAGGCTTTAGCAATGTCTTTGATAGTAACAGCTTCAAATTTCATATTAGAGAAATAGGTTTGGCTACTAAATTAGGTTTTTTTACGATGATTGGTCTAGACTGATCACAAAAGCCATTTTAACAGCCTTTAACGGGAACGTTTGCGTAAAAAGATGGCTTAATAGGACTTATCTATGGCGCTGAAAAGGCGGCTTTCACAAGGAACGTCGTAATTTGTTGATTCGAATTTTATTTTACTTTTTTCGCCTCTTTTAAATTGATTGCTTCCATGAAAAAAACTGCAGGTTTTCTGTTCATTTTATGTTTATTGGGTTTTGGATTACCCGAGTCCAACCCAAGGATTTTTTTAATTGGGGATTCCACCATGGCAGATAAACCATTGGAAGAAAATCCAGAAAGAGGCTGGGGGCAATTGTTGCCACAATTTTTAATGCCGGGGATACAAGTACAGAACCATGCAGTAAACGGTAGAAGCACCAAGAGCTTTATCAAAGAAGGTAAATGGGATACCGTTATGTCTAGAATGCGTAAAGGAGATTATGTTTTGATTCAGTTTGGGCATAATGATCAAAAGGTAGAAGATACCAATCGCTCAGCGCCAGCCCATGGCTTATACAAAGAGAACCTAATTAGATATGTTAAAGATACTAGGAGCAAAGGGGGATACCCTATTTTGATTACACCTGTGATGCGCAGGAAGTTTGATGGGAAAGGCAAATTTGTTGACCAACATGGTGACTATCCCGGTGTTGTGAAAGAAGTAGCTGCCCTGCTAAAAGTACCCATGATTGATTTGCACAAATCAAGTGAGGCTTTAATTGTAAAAGAAGGTGTAGAAGGAAGCAAACGATTATTCTTAAACATACCCCAGCAACATTTTAAAAATTACAAAGGCAAGGAAGAGGACAATACACATTTTAGTGAATACGGAGCTGCTTCTATAGCCTCTTTAGTTTGCCAATCAATTCTTGAGCAACAATTACCACTAACAGTTTTTTTAAAGCCTTCTCTGTTTCAGGCCAAGTTTCAATTTGAATTACCAAAAATATATACCCCACATTTTAAGAAAGACACTTTGAGTATTCTTGCAAATGGGGCGGTAGCAGATGGGAAAACCTTGAATTCATTAGCCATTAACAAAACCATTGAGCAATTAGCTGCCAAAGGTGGCGGGGTGGTTAAAATTCCTGCTGGTTTATGGTTAACTGGTCCCATTGTGATGAAGAGTAATATCAACCTATATGTAGCCGAAAATGCCTTGGTTGTTTTTACCAGCGATTTGTCACAGTATCCCTTGGTAGTTTCTTCTTTTGAAGGAGTAGACGCAGCAAGGTGTCAGTCTCCCATTACGGCGGAAAATCTAAGCAATATTGCTATTACGGGAAAAGGCGTTTTTGATGGTAATGGATTTTTCTGGAGGCCTTTGAAAAAAGATAAGATGAATGAGTCTGGTTGGAAGAATCATTTGCGGACTTATGGAGGCGCCTTAACAGAAGACAAAAAAACCTGGTATCCTTCAGAAGCTGCTGTTAAAGCCTCTCTTGATAAAAATATTGGTAAATTAACCGATGGCAAAAAACTCAGTGACTTTGAAGGCATCAAAGATTTTCTACGCCCGAACATGGTAAGGATTGCCAACTCCAAAAACATTTTAATTGAAGGTGTAACTTTTAACAATAGCCCCGCGTGGACAACCCATATAGTTACAAGTGAACAAATTACCATTAAAGGATTAGTGGTAAAAAATCCATGGTACGGAACAAATACAGATGCACTAGACCTGGAAAGTTGCAAGAATATATTAATGGAGGACTGTGTATTTGACACGGGCGATGATGGAATAACCATTAAATCAGGAAGAGATGAAGACGGAAGAAAAAGAGGCATACCTACTGAAAATATGATTGTAAATAATTGTACGGTTTATCATGCACATGGCGGATTTGTGATTGGTAGTGAAATGAGTGGTGGTGCAAGAAACTTGTATGTAGGTAATTGTACTTTTATTGGAACAGACATAGGACTTAGATTTAAGACCACTAGGGGTAGAGGTGGCATTGTTGAAAATATTTATGCCAGCAATATTGTGATGAAAGATATTGTAGCAGAAGCCATTTTGTTTGACATGTATTATATGGCCAAAGATCCAGTGGTATTAGCAGGAGAGAAAAGAGAACCACCGGTGGTTGAAACTTTACCTGTAACAGAAGCTACGCCACAGTTTCAACATTTCTTTTTTAACAATATCAGCTGCAATGGTGCTTCAAAAGCCATTTTTATCAGAGGTATTCCTGAAATGCACGTGAAAGACATACAAATGTCAAATGTTTTTATTCAAGCAAGAGAAGGCATAGATATACAAGAAGCAACGGGTGTTCAGCTCAATAATATCAATATACACGCTGTTAATAAAAATCCATTGGTGTATACGCTTAATAGTAGTGATATCATGATCAAAGGAATGGAGTTTAGTAATAAGTCGGAGACTTTTTTACAAGCACATGGTACACGTACTAAAAATGTTACTGTTACACTAAAGTCTAATCAAAAAACAAAAAATGATATTGGCTTTGGAGCCGATGCCAAAACCATAGAAATCAAATAGTATGAAAAAAGTCATTCCCATTTTATTGTTTTCATTGTTTTTGCAATTTATTGCAACGTCACAGACTCCGGCAGAGCGCATGGCAGCAACCATTATGAAAACATGGACAGATACTGTTTGGGTAGAAGGTGTTAAGCCTACCAAATGGTCCTATGATCTAGGTGTTGTATTAAAAGGTATTGAAGGGCTTTGGTATCAAACCGCAGACCCCAAATACTTCAATTACTTGCAAAAAAGCATGGATTATTTTGTAGAGGAAAACGGAAATATTCGCACTTATAAAATTGAAGATTATAACCTTGATAATATACTAGATGGGCGAATGCTCCTGACCTTGTATAAAGTAACCAGTAAGGAAAAATATTTTAAGGCTGCTCAATTATTGAGACAGCAATTACAGAAACAACCTAGAACAAATGCTGGTGGGTATTGGCACAAGAAAATCTACCCACACCAAATGTGGTTAGACGGTTTATATATGGCAGAACCTTTTCATGCTGAATATGCCGCAGACTTTAATGAAGCTGGTGCATTCAAAGAGATTGCACATCAGTTTATGGTTATGGAAGCCAAAGCTAGAGAGCCAAAGAGCGGACTTTTGTATCATGGTTGGGATGAGTCTAAAGATCAAAAATGGGCTGACCCTAAGACGGGTCTTTCACCACATTTTTGGGCTAGGGCCATGGGTTGGTATGGTATGGCATTGGTAGACGTAATGGAAAGAATGCCCAATAATGAACCCTATAAAGATTCCTTGAAACAGATTTTAGTAAGATTTGTAACAGCTATCAAAAAAGTCCAAGACCCAGCTTCAGGTGTTTGGTATGATATATTGAACCTTCCAAAAGAAAAAGGCAATTATCTAGAGGCTTCGGCTTCAAGTATGTTTGTTTGTACCATTGCCAAAGCGGTTAGATTGGGTTATTTACCTGCTTCATGGATGGCTGTTGCAGAGAAAGGTTATGCTGGCGTATTAAAAGAATTTTTAAAAGTTGACACTAATGGACAAACCAATTTACACGGAACTGTTACAGTAAGTGGTTTGGGTGGTAATCCATATAGAGATGGAAGCTATGCTTATTACATGAGTGAAAAAGTAATAGTTAATGACAAAAAGGGTGTAGGTGCATTTTTACAAATGGCCAATGAAATGGCATTGCACAAGAACCTGAAACTGGGTGCTGGTAAATCAGTGTTATTAGATGATTGGTTTAATTCAGAAAAGAAAAAAGACATTAACGGAGTATTAAAACCTTATCACTACAAATGGGATGAGATGTACAATAACGGTTTTTATTTGTTAGGCCAAGTCTTTAACGCGCATGGTATTCAAACAAAAACATTGAGTGCTGCTCCAACCAAAGAAAAACTTAAGAATAGTGATATTTATTTAATTGTTGATGCAGATAATATTGCGGATAATCCCACACCCAATTATGTTACAGCAAAAGATGTAATAGCCGTTACAGATTGGGTAAAAGCTGGAGGGGTATTGGTTTTATTACACAATGACAAGGGTAATGCAGAGTTTGAACACTTTAATAAATTAGCCAATAGTTTTGGTATTCATTTTAACGAGGATAGTTATAATCGGGTACAAGGAAATAAATATGAGACAGGAGCTATTATAGTTCCTGCTGGTAATCCTATTCTACCTAATGTTCAAAAGATTTATCAAAAAGAAGTAAGTTCTATTACCCTTACTGCACCTGCAAAACCAATGTTGAAAAAGGATGATTTAATCATTTTTGCGGTGACCAAGCTAGGAAAAGGAACTGTGTTTGCAACGGCAGATCCTTGGTTATACAATGAATATACCGACGGTAGAAAACTGCCCATGGAATATCAAAATCTGCAAGCTGCCAATGATTTGGTAAAATGGTTAATTAAACAAATTCCAGTTAAACAAAACACTAAATAAACCATCTGATAGTTGGGTATTTAACTATCCCGCTAAAAGAAACAAATACAATCATTGAAAAAGCAAAGAATATTCAATAACATATTTGTAATAAGACAGATTTTCTGTTTTATGTTGGTATTGCTGACCTTGCAAGTTAGTGCTACTTCAAAACCCATTGTGGTTGATCAAAATGGAAAGGGTGATTTTACAAGTATTCAAGCTGCAATCAATAGTTTGTCGGATCAAGCAACAGAACACAGGGTTATTCTTATTAAAAAGGGTGTTTATCAAGAAAAAGTATTTATAGAGAAAAATTTTGTTGCCTCAATTGGAGAAGATAAATCAAAGACAATCATTGCAATTTCTCAGGCAAGGGATATTTGGCGTTGTGAGCACCCAGATGATTGGGGTGTGGCTACCCTTAATTTAAAAGGGTCAGATATTGTACTGGAAAACCTAACCATTTCAAATGATTTTGGGTTCAACCTACAAGAAGACATGCATATTGATTGTAAGAGTGATTCTGCCAATCCATCTAAGGTTGTCAAAAAATCGGGTCACCAAATGGCGCTTAGAAGTTTTGGCACCACCAGACTTATTGCGCGTAATTGTGTTTTTAAAGCATTTGGTGGAGATACTGTAAGCCCTTGGAATACCACAGAAGGTCAGTTTTATTTTAAGGATTGTGAAATGGAAGGAGGGGTTGATTTTTATTGCCCAAGAGGTTGGGCTTATGCGGAGAATTGTTTGTTCAAAGCACATGGCAATACGGCTGCTATATGGCATGATGGATCTGCCAATAAAGACAGTAAAACAGTTTTGAAAAACTGTGTATTTATGGGAGAAGATGGGTTTAAGCTAGGTAGGTATCATAGGGATGCGCAATTTTATTTATTGAATTGCCAGTTTGCCAAGAATATGGCAGATGCCCCTATTTATTTGAATGCATCGCAACCGCAAAATCAGATACAGTGGGGTAGAAGAATCTATTTTTATAATTGTCATAAAGATGGGGGAGACTATGGGTGGCTTGCTAATAATCTGACTGAAGCGGGTACCGATTTAGTAGCCAAAGACCTTAATGCTGATTGGGTTTTTCATGGTTCATGGAAACCCGAGTCTATTAGTTTTGTCAAATCAAAACCAGCATTTAGTGTTGTGCCGGCAGTTTACAAAACAGCGCCAAGCCCTCAACAACCATCTATAGATAGCATTGCAGAAAAAATGTTACTCTATCAGCGCGCCGTAGGCGGATGGCCTAAAGCGGTGAATGAATTAAAATTGGACTACCAAAAACCTATTACCATTGCGCAAGCCAAAGCGGTTCTGGCAGACTCTATGCATTTAGACGCCACATTTGACAATGAGGCAACTAGTAGAGAAATCAAATACCTCATGACAGCCTATGTTAAAACGGGGAACGGTAGATATTTGGCTGCGGTAGAAAAAGGGATAGCCTATTGTTTACGCGCACAAAATGCCAAGGGTGGATGGCCTCAATATTTTCCTGATAAGAGTATTTACAGGGCACAAATCACTTACAATGACAATGCCATGGTTAATGTCTTAAATATCTTGGCAGATATTTTGGAAGGTAAAAATGGATTTGAAAAAATTAACCCTGTATTTGTACCAGCGTCAGAAATGGCCATTAAAAAAGCCATTGATTGCATCATCAACACACAAATAAAAGTGAATGGTACATTAACCGCTTGGTGCACACAATACAATCCAATTACCCTTGTTCCAGAAATGGCACGCAAGTTTGAATTAGCTTCCATTAGCGCTAATGAATCTGTAGGAATTGTTAGATTCTTAATGCGTCAAAAACAACCCTCTGATGCCATTAAAAATGCTATTCATACGGCTATAGAATGGTTTCAAAAAGCGAGAATTAAGGGATATAGTTATCAAGATATTATAAGCCCTGATCAGCCAAAAGGAAAGGATCGGGTATTAGTAGCAGATGCCAATGCTAGTGTATGGTCTAGGTTTTATGAAATTGAAACCAATAGACCTTTATTCAGCGGTAGAGACAGTCAGAAAAAATACGACGTCAAAGAAATTGAGTGGGAAAGAAGAACGGGTTATGCTTGGTATGGTGTTTGGCCAGAAAACCTGATTAGCAAAGACTATCCCAAATGGAAAAAATTAAACGAGAATTTGTAAGCAAGCAATTAGTATAGTAATGAATAAATTAAATAAGAAAGCTATTGGTTCCATTTCTGTCAACGTAGGCGAACAAGATTATCAAACATTGATGGCATTACCAGAAAAGGTGTTACAATTTGGTACTGGGGTTTTATTGCGTGGTTTGCCAGATGTATATTTAGACTTAGCCAATAAGAAAGGGTTGTTTAATGGAAGGGTTTTAGTAGTCAAATCTACAGACACACCAGGTTCTGATGATTTTCAACAACAAGATGGTCTCTATACCGTAGTAGTTAGAGGTTTTGAAAATGGTCAAGCAGTAGACAAATGGGATTTGAATACCAGTGTTAGTAGGGTATTAGCCGCCAATAGTCAATGGGAAACCATTTTGGCTTCAGCTGCAAATCCAGACATGCAAATAGTCATTTCCAATACCACAGAAGTGGGAATTGTACTAGTGGAAGAATCTATACATGCCAATCCTCCGGCGTCATTCCCAGCTAAGTTGTTGTCTTTTTTATATAAAAGATACCAGCATTTCAATGGCAGCAAAGATGCTGGTATGGTGGTTATTCCAACAGAACTCATTTCTGATAATGGCCATAAACTTCAATCAATTTTGTTAGAGCTGGCTACCTACAATCAGCTAGAACCCGCATTTGTAGCATGGTTGGAGAATGCCAATGATTTTTGTAATTCATTGGTAGATAGAATTGTGCCAGGTAAACTTCCAGCAGCAGAAGCAGAAACAATTAGCAAGGCATTGGGTTATGAAGACAGTTTGATGATTATGGCTGAGCCCTATAGTTTATGGGCTATAGAAACAGAGCGTGCCCGTACCAAAGAAATTTTGTCTTTTGCTAGCGTAAATCCTGGAGTAAAATTAACCCATGATATTTCTAAATACAAGGAACTTAAATTAAGGTTACTCAATGCTACCCATAGTTTTTCATGTGCCTTAGCCATATTAAGTGGATTTGAAACGGTTAAGGAAGCCATGGCATCAGACCAATTCCGTGCATTTGTGCTAACACTCATGATGGAAGAAATCAAACCCTTAGTTGTGGGCGGGCCAATTACGGAAACTGAAGCGGCAGACTTTGCCCAGCAGGTGGTAGATAGATTTAGGAATAATTCTCTTGAACATCGTTGGGTAAATATTAGCATGCAATACAGCCTGAAAATGGCCTCTAGGTGTATGCCATTAATTCTAAAGTCTTATGAACAAGCAAATAGCCCTAGAAAAAGAATGCTATTAGGGTTTGCCGCCTATCTTTTACTAATGCGTACGGTACAGGATGGCGATGGAAAATATTATGCCGAAGTTAGCGGCCAAAGGATTGCATTGACAGATGAGAAACTGGCCAGTATGCATATTTGCTGGCAAGAACCCAATCTAGAAAAAACGGTGATTGCCGTTCTACAAGACATCAGTATCTGGAATGCCAACTTAAGTACAATTCCCGGATTTGTTCAAGACCTAGTTCAAGTATTAGCAGCTTGTCAACAACAGGGGGTTATAGAAATTTTGCGAACTTTAAAGGATTAATTAGCAAATCATGTCTATCAAAAGAAGAATATTACAAGTGCACCCCAATGACAATGTTTTGGTGGCTTTACAAGACTTGACAAAAGGTGAAACACTGGAATTTAATGGGCATTCTTATACCTTATTAGAAGACGTTCCAGCCAAACACAAGTTTACTACTAAAGTCATTAAAGAGGGAGAAGATATTATCATGTATGGGGTATTGGTTGGAAAAGCCAAATCAACATTAGCAATAGGTATTAGAATTGCTACTGAAAATATCAGGCATGCATCAGATGGTTATCAATTGGGTGAACGCAGAACTGCTTGGCAAATGCCATCTGTTGAAAAATGGAAGAACCGAACTTTTATGGGTTATCACCGTAAGAATGGTTCTGTAGGAACGGGTAATTATTGGTTGGTAGTGCCCATGGTATTTTGTGAGAATAGAAATGTAGAGGTATTAAAAGAAGCCCTAATGGAAGAATTGGGTTATGCGCGTCCTAGGAAATACCATCAATACACCAACAAATTAGCAAGTTTGTATAAGAGTGGCGCAAGCATAGAAACTATAGAAGCTGAATTGTTTGAGGAGAAATTAGTGGGTCAAGGAGCCGAACCTTTATTCCCAAATATCAGTGGCATCAAGTTTTTAAATCATGAAGGTGGATGTGGCGGCGTAAGGTCTGATGCACAGGCTTTGTGTGCACTCTTAGCAGGATATATTACGCATCCTAACTGCGCAGGTGCAACCGTATTAAGTTTGGGTTGTCAGAATGCACAAGTATCTATGCTGCAAGAAGAAATTGCCAAAAGAATACCCGAGTACGATAGACCATTGTATATTTTAGAACAACAGAAAACAGGGTTAGAAACCAATTTACTAGCCTCGGCCATTCAACAAACTTTTAAAGGTTTGGTAAAAGCCAATGAACAAAATAGGGAACCAGCATCCGTTTCTAAAATTGTAATTGGATTGGAATGTGGTGGGTCTGATGGATTCTCTGGGATCTCTGCCAATCCAGCCATTGGCTTTACTTCTGATCTCTTAGTAGCTTTGGGTGGTACAGTTATTCTATCGGAATTTCCTGAACTATGTGGTGTTGAACAAGAATTGAGTGACCGTTGTGTTGACGAGCAAAAGGCAAATAGGTTTATGCATTTAATGCAAACCTATAATCGCTTGGCAGAAGAAGCAGGAAGTGGTTTTTATATGAACCCATCTCCTGGAAATATTAAAGATGGTTTGATTACCGATGCCATTAAAAGTGCGGGTGCGGCCAAAAAAGGAGGAACCTCACCTGTAGTAGATGTGTTGGATTATACAGAGCCTGTTACCCAACCAGGATTAAACTTGCTTTGTACGCCAGGAAATGATGTGGAATCCACCACTGCAGAAGTTGCTTCTGGCGCCACTGTGGTGTTGTTTACCACTGGCTTGGGTACTCCTACCGGTAACCCAATTACACCTGTGGTTAAAATTGCTACCAATTCTGCGCTATACCAAAGAATGCAAGACATTATGGATATCAATACTGGAACCATCATAGAAGGTGAGGAAACTATTGAAGAGGCCGGTGAACGTATTTTGGATTATGTTGTTGAAGTAGCTAGTGGGAATATAAAAGTTGCTGCAGTAAAACACGGACAAGATGATTTCATTCCTTGGAAAAGGGGTGTGAGTTTATAAACGGTTGGTTCAGCCAACCAAGCCATTGGATAAGAAAAATTGATTGTATGAAGCCCTTTTTAGACGAGAATTTCCTGTTACAAAATAAAACAGCAGAGAAACTCTACCATGAATACGCAAAGCAGATGCCCGTGATTGATTATCACTGTCACCTGCCACCACAACAAATTGCAGAAAATCATTCTTTTCAAAATATTACACAGGCCTGGCTCTATGGTGACCACTACAAATGGCGCGCCATGCGAACAAATGGGGTGCATGAATCTTATTGTACTGGTGACCAATCAGACCAAGATAAGTTTGAAAAATGGGCTGCCACAGTTCCTTATACTTTGCGCAATCCTTTGTACCACTGGACACATTTGGAATTACAGCGTTATTTTGGCATCACAGAAATTCTAAATGCTGATTCAGCAAAATTGGTGTATGAAACTGCCTCTAATCTGATTAGAACTCCCGAATATTCTGTGCAGAATTTATTGCGTAAAATGAATGTGGCATTGGTTTGTACCACAGATGATCCTGTAGACGATTTGCGCTACCACAAGCAATTAAAAGAACAGGGCTTTGAAATTTCTATTCTGCCAGCATTTAGACCGGACAATGCCATGAATGTGGTAAACCCAGAGCAGTTTAATCATTACTTACAGAAACTTCAAGCAAGTACCAATATTTCAATTTCTTCATTTGATGACTATCTCTATGCCTTGCAAAACAGACATGACTTTTTTGCTGAAGCAGGATGTGGTGTTTCTGATCATGGTTTGGAAGAAATTTACGCGGAAGATTTTACGGGTTCTGAAATAGATAGCATCTTTAATAAAATTCATTCTGGTAAATCCTTAAATGAAACCGAGCAGTTGAAATTCAAATCGGCCATGCTATTGCATTTTGCGGAATGGGATCATGAAAAAGGTTGGGTGCAACAATTCCATTTGGGTGCATTGCGCAATAATAATGCTAGAATGATGCAACAGTTGGGTCCAGATACTGGCTGGGATTCCATTGGTGATTTTCAACAAGGAAGGGCATTAGCCAAATTTCTCAATAAACTAGATACTGGTAATACATTAGCTAAAACCATTTTGTATAACCTAAATCCTGCAGATAATGAATTAATGGCTACTATGATTGGGAATTTCAATGATGGGTCAAGTGCTGGCAAAATTCAATACGGTTCTGCTTGGTGGTTTTTGGATCAAAAAGATGGAATGGTTAAGCAAATGAATGCGCTTTCAAATATGGGCTTATTGAGCCGATTTGTGGGTATGCTCACAGACTCAAGAAGTTTCTTGTCTTTCCCAAGACACGAATATTTTAGAAGGTTGTTGTGCAATTTGTTTGGATCAGAAATTGAAAATGGAGAACTACCCAATGATATTGAGTGGGTAGGAACTGTTATACAAGACATCTGCTACAGAAATGCACAGAACTATTTTGGTTGGAAAGGGATTACCCCAACCGTATAGACACGCAAACGATAACGTAAATATTCTATTCAAAAGCTCTCATCTGGGGGCTTTTGAGCTTTCAAGGAGTTAACTTTGTCTGCACCAATATTAATGGTTTAAATTTAAGCTATGTTAACACCCGCATTATTTGAATTAAAGGGAAAGATTGCCCTTGTAACAGGTTGTAATAAAGGAATTGGAAAAGCCATGGCTATTTCTTTGGCTGAGGCCGGGGCCGATATTATTGGCGTTTCGGGATCACTTGCTGCTAATGGTAGTGAAATTGAATTAGCCGTAACGGCTTTGGGAAGAAAATTCTATGCCTATCAAGCAAATCTGAGTGAAAGAACAGCCCTTTTAGCATTTGTAGAAAAAGTGCAAACTGCTCATCCCATCATTGATATTTTGATTAACAATGCTGGAACCATTATGCGTAAACCTGCAGCAGAACACCCCGATGAATATTGGGATCAGGTTTTAGCATTAAACCTTGACGCGCCTTTTATTTTAGCCAGAGAATTTGGAAAAAAAATGATTGAACGCGGGTCAGGTAAAATCATCTTCACTTGCTCCTTGTTAAGTTTTCAAGGTGGCATTAATGTGCCAGGATATGCTGCTAGTAAAGGTGCATTGAGCAGTTTGGTAAAAGCATTGAGTAATGAGTGGGCTTCTAAAGGGGTGCAGGTAAATGGCATCGCCCCAGGCTATATTGCCACCGACTAGACAGGATTCCTGCAGGACGTTGGGGACAGATTGATGACTTTAAGGGTCCTACTGTTTTCTTAGCATCGGCTGCTTCTGATTATGTAAGCGGAACCATATTAACCGTTGATGGCGGATGGATGGGGAGGTAAAGTTAAAAGTCAAAAGTCAAAAGTCAAAAGTCAAAATAAGTAGAAGTAGAAAATAAAAAAAGAAATAAAAAGAAAAATAAAAAGAAAACAAAAAATAGATAAATAAAAAAACCAAAGATTTTAAAACTTGACCATATGCAAATAAGATTTCAGAATAGCCCTAAAGAAGTAAAGGGCATGACTACAGCAGAACTACGCGAGAATTTTTTAGTGCAGTCATTAATGCAGGCAGAACATTTAGAATTAGTCTATTCTCACTATGACCGCGTGATAGTAGGTGGTGTGAAACCCGTGAATGCCAGTGTTCCATTGAAAGTGGAAGAAGAATTAAAAGCCAATTATTTCTTAGAAAGAAGGGAATTGGGTATCATCAACGTGGGTGGAGATGGAACAGTAGTTGCAGATGGCGTTAGTTATGAACTATCTAAATTAGATTGTTTGTACTTGGGAAAAGGAACCCAAGACGTTAGCTTCTCTAGCAAGAATGCAGCAAGCCCAGCAGACTTCTTTTTAATGTCTACTCCCGCGCATGCTGCTTATCCTAATACATTAATGACCAAGGAAGCTGCTGCACCAGTTGCTATGGGAGAAACAGCTACTGCTAACAAAAGAACCATTTATAAATACATTCATTTAGATGGCATCAAGAGTTGTCAATTGGTGATGGGTTTAACCGTTTTAGCAGAAGGAAGTGTTTGGAATTCTGTTCCACCACATACCCATACCCGTAGAATGGAAGTCTATTTCTATTTTGATTTGCCAGCACAACACCGAGTATTCCATTTAATGGGAGAGCCTCAAGAAACAAGGCACTTGGTCATGGCTAATCATGAGGCAGTCATTTCTGCACCATGGTCCGTGCATTGTGGACCTGGTACTACCAACTACGGATTTATCTGGGCCATGGCTGGTGAGAACCAAGTCTTCTCCGATATGGATCCTGTTGCAATTGCAGAGATGAAATAGTGTATAATCTAGACTGATGAATAAGGTTTTGTGCATGGGTGAATTACTATTGCGTATTTCACCCTCATCAACAAAAGACGCCAGGCAAAAACAACCCATGAAGTTATTTGTGGGAGGGGCGGAAGCCAATGTGGCCACGGCTTTGGCGGGATGGAATATTCCTGTGCGCTATTGTACGGTCTTGCCTGATAATTTCATGAGTCAATACGTGATTCAATACCTTGCTGCTAGACATATTGACACCAGTGCCATTATGCTAGCAGGAAGCCGTGTTGGGATATATTATTTAGAAACGGGGGCCGATATTAAAGGAGGGGTTGTTTATGATAGAGAACGTTCTTCCTTCTCAGAATTAAAACCCGGCATGGTTGATTGGGAAACAATTTTTGAAGGAGTTAGTTGGTTTCATTTTACGGCTATCAGTCCAGCATTAAATCAATCTATTGCCGATGTTTGTTTAGAAGCATTGCAAGTAGCTTCTAGAAAAGGATTACAAATTTCTGTAGACTTGAACTATAGATCAAAGCTTTGGAAATACGGAAAGGAACCTAAAGAGATTATGCCTCAATTAGTTCAGTATTGCACGGTTATCATGGGTAATATTTGGAGTGCTAATAGTTTATTGGGTATTCCTGTTGATGATAATATTCACGCGCACCAATCTAAACAAGCTTATTTAGACCATGCTGCCCAAACCGCGCTAGCCATTATGGAAAGATTTCCCCATTGCAAAGCAGTAGCTAATACTTATAGGTTTGATAGTAATGAAGAACAAATCAAATACTATACTACTTTACAATTGGGCAATCAATCCTATCATTCCAAAGAATTCACTTGCAAAGGTGTGGTAGACCGTTCCGGTAGTGGAGACTGTTTTATGGCAGGTCTGATTTACGGGTTTCATGTTCATCAGGATGATCCACAAGAACTGTTGAACTATGCTGCGGCCGCAGCTTTTGGCAAATTGCAAGAACAGGGTGACGCCACAGAACAAGAAGTGCTGCAAGTAGAAGCAGGTTTTTAAATTTGTTTTTTCACTAAATATGATACGATTATCCCAAAAAAAAATCGCACCCTGTACCGCTATGTACAAGGTGCGAAGCACTCACTGCTATTTAAACTACAAACGAACTTTGATCACTAGTTTCTTAATCACTTCAGTCCCAATCATGGGAGCGTGCACGTCTTCTGGATAGAAGATGGCAAACTGTCCATTGGTTAAACCAAAATACATATCAGGTGCGTCTTCATAGAACAATACATCCTTTTCTGGATTGTACTCACCACGTTGAGACTGACAACTGCTTCTTGGTTTCCAACCAATAGTTTCCTTGCCTCTAATGCATACTTGAATATCAATATGGGCATTATGGCATTCAAATTTGGCAATACTAGCTTCAGCTGTTGTGCCTTCTTTGTCAGAAACAATGCCTCTTATATTTGCTCCATCAATATCAAATTTGCCAACTTCAAGCGCAGCTAAATCTGTGTTATAAATGAATTCAAATGCTTTTGCAAAATGAGGATGCAGGGAAGTGTATTTTGATCCGTTATTGATGCTATCTACAATCATATTGTTGTTTTGAAAGATTAACGTTGTACCCTTCCACTACCATCACCCTTCATCAATTCTTTAACCTCAGTCAAAGTTGCGTGGTTCAAGTCACCTGGAATAGTGTGTTTAATGGCAGAAGCAGCTACACCAAATTCTGCCGCTTCTGGCATTGGCATGCCGCTCACCAAACCATAGATGAAACCACTGGCAAATGAATCACCACTACCTACACGGTCAACAATTCTAACTTCATATTGTCTGCTATGGTAGAATTCTGTTCCATCATAAACCAAGGCGCTCCAGCCATTATCAGATGCACTATGGCTTTCACGTAAAGTAGAAGCAATGTATTTGAAACCAAATTTTTCCTTCATTTGTTTGAATACGCTTTTATAACCATCTAGGTTTAATTCGCCCTTGGTAACATCGGTACCTTCTGCTTTAAAGCCTAATGTGGTATCAGCGTCTTCTTCATTACCAATACAAACGTCTACGTATTGGCAAAGCTTGGTCATTACTTCTCTAGCTTTTTCCTTGCTCCACAATTTCTTGCGATAGTTTAGGTCAATACTAGTTGTAATACCTTTTGCTTTTGCAGCTTTTAAAGCAGCAAGGGTTAATTCAGCAGCTTTATCGCTTAAGGCTGGAGTAATACCAGTGGTATGAAACCAACTTGCACCTTCCAAGATTTTATCAAAATCAAATTCGCTAATGTCTACATCTGCAATAGAAGCGCCAGCCCTATCATAAATTACTTGAGAAGCACGCATAGACGCGCCAGTTTCTAAGAAATAAATACCCAAGCGTTTACCACCACGGGCAATGAATTGGGTGTCAACGCCATATCTACGGATATGGTTGATAGCAGCCTGGCCAAGTGCATTGTCAGGAACTTTTGTTACAAATACAGCATCCAAGCCATAATTGCTTAAGGCTACTGCCACGTTTGCTTCACCGCCACCATAAGTGACGTCAAAACTATCGCTTTGTACAAAGCGTTCAAAACCTGGAGTAGAAAGACGCATCATGATTTCTCCGAGGGTTACAACTTTTTTAGACATGTCAATCGTTTTTAATAGTAGGGTTTAAGTTGAATCATCTTATCTTCAGAGACTCTTTGTAAAGTTGGTCAATTATCCTTGCCAAGAGAAAAAAACGTGCTTTAAATAGAACAAAAAATACGCAAACGATTGCGTACTAAAATGGTTTATTTTTAGTAATTCAAACTTACATTGCTTATCAAAAATTAGCCATATGGAAAAAAAAGCAGCCATCCTTGATTTAATTCCCGAACAAGGTATTTTACCCCTTTATTTTTATAAGGATACCAACGTGAGCATTGGCGTATTGAAAGCTTTGTATGAAGCAGGTATTCGTGCCGTAGAATATACCAATCGTGGTGCCGCAGCACTCACCAATTTTAAAGAAATGCGCAAGGTTTGTGATACAGAGTTAAAAGGTATGTACTTAGGTATTGGTACCATTAAGAACGCAGATATGGCAAAGACCTTTATTGATGCAGGTGCTGACTATATTATTTCTCCCGGTTTGGTAGAATCTGTAGCAAAAACTGCGGATCTATACAATATGTTATGGGTGCCAGGATGTATGACACCAACAGAAATTATTCAAGCAGAAACCATGGGAGCAAGAATGATTAAATTGTTTCCAGGAAATATTTTAGGTCCTGGATTTCTTTCTGCCATTAAAGAGATTTTCCCTGGCTTACTATTCATGCCTACTGGTGGTGTAGAATTAGACAAAGACAATATTGGTGCATGGTTTAAAGCTGGTGTTTGTGCAGTGGGTATGGGAAGCAAATTGATTACCAAACAATTGTTAGAAGAACAGAACTATCAACAAATAGCAACTGATACCGTTAAAGCGCTTGAGATTATTAAATCTATCAAATCCCCCAAATAAGCCTTATGGAAACTATCTCTGAGAAAATTGGCAAATACAGATGGACAGTCTGCGCACTTTTGTTCTTTGCAACAACAGTGAATTATTTAGACAGACAAGTATTGAGTTTGCTGAAAACAACTTTGGAACATGAGTTTAATTGGACCAATTCTGATTATGCCAATATAACTTCTGTGTTTCAATTTGTGTATGCTGTATCCATGTTATTTGCCGGCAGGATAGTGGATAAATTAGGTACTAAATGGGGTTATGCTTGGGCCATTATTATTTGGTCATTAGGTGCCATCATTCATGCTTATGCAGTACCGGTGGGAACCACTGCATCAGCAGTATTAGGCATTGTAGGTATTACAGCTATACCTGTTTCTATTTTAGGCTTCATGATCTCAAGAGCCGTTTTAGGATTTGGAGAAGCAGGAAACTTTCCAGCAGCTATTAAAGCAACTGCAGAATATTTTCCCAAAAAAGAACGATCATTTGCCACTGGCATCTTTAATTCTGGCGCTAATGTTGGAGCTGTTCTTGCTCCATTGTCTGTTCCTTGGATTGCAGAGAACTGGGGTTGGGAAGCAGCTTTTTTAATTATTGGTGCCGTTGGATTTGTGTGGTTGGCATTTTGGTTTATTTATTATGAAATACCAACCAAACATAAACGCCTCTCTAAAGCGGAATTGGATTATATCAATAGCGACAAAGTAGAAGAAGAAACGGCCAATGAAAAATCTACAGAAAAAACTCCTTGGTTGGTATTATTAGGATTTAATCAAACATGGGCATTTGTAGTAGGTAAATTCATGACCGATGGTGTATGGTGGTTTTATCTGTTCTGGTTGCCAGGTTACTTAAAAGACCAATACGGCATGACAGGGATTGCGGTAAATATTCCACTTGCTGTATTGTATAGTATTACCATGATTGGTAGTATTGGTGGTGGATGGTTTCCAACTTATTTTATCAATAAAGGATACAAGCCCTATGACGCTAGAATGAAAGCCATGTTGGTGATAGCTTTGATACCCTTGATTGTATTAGCAACCCAACCTCTTGGAAGTATTAGTTACTGGGTTCCAGTTTTATTAATTGGTATTGGCACTGCCGCACACCAAGCTTGGTCTGCTAATATCTTTACTACCGTTTCTGATATGTTCCCCAAAAAATCCATTGCATCAGTCATTGGTATTGGTGGAATGGCGGGAGGATTTGGTGGTGTGATCATTTCAAAGATTGGTGGTTGGTTATTTGATAGCTACAAAATAGCAGGGATTACACAATCCATGGAACAAGCAACAGCAAAAGGAATGGGTGGATTTTTAGACCAAATTAAAATGGTGAAATTGGTAGATAAATATGGCGATACCATTGATATTACCAAGAAAGCCGTAACAGATTTGTCTAAAGATTTGCAAGCCCAGTTAGAAGCGGTAAACCCAGCACAGTTTGCTGAATTTTTAACCATGCAAAAACAAGTAATCATGGCGTCCATGTCTACTTCTTATACCATCATGTTCTCTTTTTGTGCAGTGGCTTATTTGATTGCCTGGAGCATTATGAAACTATTGGTTCCTAAAGAAAAACAAGTAAGACTATAATGAGATTGAAATACTTTCCAATACTGTTGGGTTCAATGATTAGCTTGAATGCCCTTGCACAAAAAGCGCAACCCATTCAAATTAGTCTTGATGCTGCTAGCCAAAAAGCTACTATTAAGGTTAATGGAAAACTGTTTACAGAATTCAACTACCCAGACAGTTTGGAAAAACCTTTTTTATATCCCATTCTTGCATCCAACGGGAAGACCATTACTAGGGGCTTCCCGTTGAATCCACAACCTGGTGATCCAACAGATCATCCACACCATATTGGGCTTTGGATGAATTATGAAAGCGTGAATGGATTGGATTTCTGGAATAATTCTTATGCCATTGCCGCTGATAAAAAATCACATTATGGATGGATTCGTACCCGCAAAATAGGCAGCATTAAATCTGGCACCAAGGGTCAGTTAAGTTATGAAGCCGATTGGCATAACCAAGCCAAGACTGTTTTGTTAAAAGAGCAAACTAGTTTTGAATTTAGCGCCACAGAGAACCAACGCATTATTGATAGAACCACTACACTAACCGCTCATGAAACCGTTTTGTTTGCAGATATTAAAGACGGATTTTTAGGACTAAGAGTAGCACATGAATTGGAAATGCCTGTTTTGGAAACCAAAAAATATACAGATGCCAGTGGCATTGTAACTACGGTAAAAGCTACCAAAGACAGTAGCGTTACTGGAAATTATTTAGCCAGTAATGGCAAGCAAGGCAATGCGGTTTGGGCCACAAGGGCCAATTGGTGCATGCTTTATGGCAAACAAGGGACAGATAGTACCAGTATTGTGATCATTGACCATCCAAGTAATCTTGGCTTTCCTACCTATTGGCATGCTAGGAATTATGGGTTATTTGCGGCAAATCCTTTGGGTCAGAAAATCTTTTCTAATGGAAAAGAAGCGCTGAACCTACAATTGGAAAAGGGACAGTCAGTCACATTTAAATACAGAATTGTCATCGCCACAGGCAAAACCCGATTGAGTAATGACCAAATTCAAGCAATAGAAAAGCAATTTCAACAGGTAAAATAATTTGTCATTCCCTTGTGGGATACTACTTTTACCGCATGCAGCTGAGTTTTAGTTATCAAAAATCAAAAGTAATACAGGCTTTGCGCTACCATTTTGTGCAAAGACCAGAAGTGCGCACCATGCTGATCTTGGTGAATGTATTTGCTATTGTAGCCGCCATTTTATTTTATACCAAGAAAATTAGACCAGAACCTTTCTTACTAGGATCCATTGTTTGGATGTTTTTAATGTCTGCTTTTTGGTATTTCTTACCCAATAGAATCTATAACCAATCAGACACATTTAAAGACAAATTTGTTATTGATTTTAATGACAACAATGTGCTTCTAGAAACCGAAAGGGGACAAATGCTTTGGGAGTGGAATAAGTTCTCCAACTTTTTTGAAAGCCCTAATTTTTTTCATCTATACTTTGATAGCAAATCTTTTTTTCTAGTACCCAAAGATGGTATGGGAGACGAGTTTAGGCATGACCTAAGAGGGTTGTTGAATACTAAGATTGGAAAGAAATAGCAGTATGAACAAACACTTAGATATATTTCATTTTAGAAACAATGATAGCATAGTAATTCTATTATTGTTGTTGTGTTTACTTAGCAATACAAATATTCAAGCGCAAAAAAATTCTAACAAGCAGGAATGGATTTCTTTATTCAATGGAAAAGATCTTAAAGACTGGTTTGTTAAGATACAGCATCATGAAACAGGTGAGAATTTTGGCAATACTTTTAGGGTGGAAGATGGGATCATTCAAGTGCGATACGACCAGTATGAAACATTCAATGAACAATTTGGACACCTATATTTTAAACAACCATTTTCCTATTATCATTTAAAATTTGAATATCGTTTTTCCGGTGAATGGAGAAAAGATGCACCTAGTTATACCCAACTGAATAGTGGTATCATGTATCATTCTCAGGATCCACGCACCATGCCTAAAGAGCAGGACTGGCCAATTTCCATTGAAATGCAGTTACTGGCAGGTTTGCCAGATAACAAGCCAAGACCAACTGGCAATATGTGCTCACCAGGAACGCATATTGTTTACAAGGACAAATTAGATACTAGGCATTGTATCAATTCAAGTTCAAAAACCTATCTACCTTCTGATGGATGGATCCAAGCTGAGTTGATTGTGCTGGGAGATTCATTAATTACGCATATCATTAATGGAGATACGGTATTGCAATATTCCAAACCACAAATAGGAGGTGAAGTAGTGAATCGTTTTGACCCGGCACAAAAAACAGATGGCAAAATGCTAGACCGTGGTTTTATTGCGTTGCAAAGTGAAGGTCAGCCAATTGATTTTAGGAATATTATGCTTCTAAACCTAGAAGGCATTAAAAAAGAAAACCCAAAAAAATAAAGGCAATTCAACTTACAACTCTTTCTCCATCTCAAAATGGGGAATGGTTACTTCTTCAAATTCTGCCCCTGAAACATGGTAGCCCAATTTTTCGTAGAAGCCAAGGGCAGTTTTGCGGGCGTGCATGGTCAGTTTCCTGTATCCCCGGTCACGGGCAATATTCTCTGCAAAAGTCATCAAAACCCTTCCAATACCCTTTCCTTGTAGTCCAGAAAGTACGGCCATCTGCCTTAATTTGACCGTTTTAGCGTCTTGTTGGGTTAAAATACAGCAACCTTCTAGCTTTCCATCGTCAAAAAAACCAATCAGCATATCATTTTTTTCTGCTTCCAAATCTTCCTTGGTAAAACTTAATCCAAGGGGTTTTCTTAGCATTTGAAAACGCAATTCCACCATTTGCTGGTGTTGAACGGAGCCGTGGTCAATGATTTGTAAAGGCATAGGCTAAACTAAGCCTACAAGATAGCAAACCTTTTTTAGATGGAAAAACGTGAAAATCAAAGGGTACTAACAATTATTAGTAACTAGTTGTGGAAACAAAAATGCATTAAAAGATGGCGGTTTTGCTAAAAAGTATATTTTTGCGCCTGTAACAAAAACTTTTACAATGTCAGACATCGCAACAAGAGTAAAGAAAATCATAGTTGACAAGTTAGGCGTAGACGAAGCAGAGGTAACAAACGAAGCTTCTTTTACCAATGACCTGGGTGCCGATTCTTTGGATACCGTAGAGTTGATTATGGAGTTCGAAAAGGAATTTAACATCTCTATCCCTGATGAGCAGGCTGAAACCATCACAACTGTTGGACAAGCTGTAGCTTACCTGGAAGAGCACGCCAAGTAAGAAATCCCTTCACTAGGAATAATTTAATCCGCTTTTCTATGGCTTTGGTCATGAAAGGCGGATTATCACTTCAAATAGGCTTTGGATATGGAATTGAAAAGAGTAGTAGTAACCGGTATTGGCGCATTAACTCCCATTGGAAACAATCTGGACGAATATTGGACAAATCTTCTGAACGGCGTTTCAGGAGCCGATGCTATCACTTTGTTTGATGCCAGCAAATTCAAAACCAGATTTGCCTGTGAAGTAAAAGGTTTTGATCCTACCAATTTTATGGATAGGAAAGAAGCTAGAAAATTAGACCGTTTTGCGCAACTAGCTTTAGTTGCAAGCGATATGGCCGTAGTGGATGCAGGAATCAGCAAGGAAAATGTAGACGTGGATAGGGTAGGTGTTATTTTTGCCAGTGGTATTGGTGGGTTACGCACTTTTCAGGAAGAAGTAACCAATTTTGCCCAGGGCGATGGTACTCCTAGGTTCAATCCCTTCTTTATTCCAAAAATGATTTTGGACATTGCTGCCGGACAAATCTCCATGCGTCACGGATTCCGTGGACCCAATTTTGCCGTAGTAAGTGCTTGTGCTTCCTCAACCAATGGTATTATTGCAGCCTGCGATAATATTCGTTTGGGCAAGGCCGATATTATTATCAGTGGTGGATCAGAAGCCGTGATCAGCGAAGCTGGTGTGGGTGGATTCAACGCCATGAAAGCCATGAGCGAACGCAATGATGATCCCAAAACAGCTAGTCGCCCTTATGACAAAGACCGTGATGGTTTTGTAATGGGAGAAGCAGCCGGTGTATTGGTATTAGAAGAATACGAGCACGCCATTAAACGTGGTGCTAAAATCTATTGTGAAATTGCAGGAGGCGGTGCTACTGCCGATGCTTATCACTTAACCGCCCCACATCCAGAAGGATTGGGTGCGCGCAATGTAATGATTGCTGCCCTCAAAGACGCGGGTATGCAGCCAGAAGAAATTGACTACATTAACACACATGGAACTTCTACACCGCTGGGTGATGGAGCAGAAGCAAAAGCCATTACAGAAGTATTTGGGGAGCATGCATATAGCTTGAATATCAGTGCCACCAAATCCATGACAGGTCACTGTTTGGGAGCAGCTGGTGTTATTGAATCCATTGCTTGTATCCAGAGTGTGATTTACGATATTGTTCCGCCTACTATCAATCACTTTACAGATGATCCAAACTTGGATCCAAGACTGAATTTTACGTTCAATCAGCCACAGAAACGCATAGTGAATGCGGCATTGAGCAATACTTTTGGATTTGGTGGCCATAATGCCTGTGTGATTGTTAAAAAATACGTAGCTTAAGTTTGTGCAATTCTTCAAACGTCTACTCAAAAAGTCACCAGAAGCTTCTTTTGAAAATCAGTTGAAAAATGTGCTGGGTATTAAGCCCGGTAATGCTTTACTGTACAGAACTGCGCTCTCTCATAGATCCGTTAAAGAAACCGCTGACGAAAACAATGAACGCCTTGAATATTTGGGCGACGCCGTGTTAAGCGCCATTGTAGCTGATTATCTTTTTAAACGCTACCCTTATAAGGGAGAAGGTTTTTTAACCGAGATGCGTTCCAAGATGGTGAACCGCCAACAGCTTAATGATATTGCCCTAAAAATGGGGCTTAAAAAATTGACTTTCTACAATAAGTTTGACAATTCCCTCAAGGGTAGTCAGATCTTTGGTAATACCCTGGAAGCCTTGGTAGGAGCAGTATATTTAGACAAGGGTTATGCAAAAACCAGTAACTGGGTGCTCAAGCAAATTGTAATTCCACACATGTTTGTGGATGATTTAGAACTCATAGACATCAACCTCAAAAACAAGTTGATTGGTTGGGCCAATAAAAATGGCAAGGTCTTAAATTTTGAGTTAGCCCATGAAAAAATGGAAGGCAGCCGCAGACTCTTTACCATCAACGCCGTTTTAGACGGAGAAATCCTTTCTCAAGGCAAGGGCTATAACAAAAAAGACGCCAGCCAGATAGCCGCCCAAGTTGCGGTAGAGAAACTAGGACTCTAAGGTTCTATTTCCTGACACAATTCTATTAAAACCCCATTGGTTGTTTTTGGGTGAAGGAAACAAACCCATTTATTATCGGCCCCGCGTTTGGGTTCTGTTTGCAATAATTGAAAACCTTCAGCCGCCAAACGGGCCATTTCAGCCCTAATATCGCTAACAGCAAAAGCTAAGTGATGAATGCCCTCGCCCTTTTTTTCTAGGTATTTTTCAATCACGCCACCTGGTGCTGTATTGCCCAATAGCTCAATTTTACTCTCTCCTTTTTGAAAAAATGCCGTTGCAACCTGTTCAGATTCAACTATTTCTGTTTTATAGCAGGGGGTGTTTAATAGGGTTTCAAATAAGGGGATGGATTGTTCCAAGTCCTTAACGGCAATGCCAATATGTTCCAGTTTAATCATGATACTCTTATAATATGGTTGCTTTACGAATTGAGGAAAAACGTGTGTGCCAAGGTTTTCCTCCTCAAATTTATAGAACCTATTGGCATACTTTTGCGTTATTACCTAGAATAAACCATTTTGACTATGCTGAAATTACCCATATATCTGGACAATAACGCCACAACACCCATGGATCCAAGGGTATTGGAAACCATGCTACCTTATTTTACCGAGCATTTTGGTAATGCCGCTAGCCGTAACCACCCCTTTGGTTGGGAGGCAGAAGAAGCAGTAGATTATGCACGTGAGCAAGTAGCCAAATTAATTGGCGCTGATCCAAAAGAAATCATTTTCACTTCTGGTGCAACTGAAGGAGATAACCTTGGTATTAAGGGGGTCTATGAAATGTACGCCAGCAAAGGAAATCATATTATCACTTGCACTACCGAGCACAAAGCTGTGTTAGATACCTGCAAACATATTGAGCGCAGTGGTGGAGAAGTAACTTACCTAGAAGTAGGTGCAGACGGTTTGGTTAATTTGGCTGAATTAGAAGCAGCTATTAAACCAACTACCATTCTTATTGCCATCATGTATGCCAATAACGAGATTGGTGTTATTCAACCCGTAAAAGAAATCAGCGCTATTGCTAAAAAGCACGGTGTTTTGTTTTTCTCTGATGCGGTACAAGCAGTAGGTAAAGTGCCTGTTGATGTAAACAAAGACGGGATTGATGTTATGGCTTTCACTGGTCATAAAATGTACGGTCCCAAAGGAATTGGTGCTTTGTATGTACGCAGAAAAAATCCACGCGTAAAAGTTACTGCCCAAATGGACGGTGGCGGACACGAGCGCGGTATGCGAAGTGGTACTTTGAACGTGCCAGGGATAGTAGGATTTGGTAAAGCCTGTGAATTAGCTAGACTTGAAATGGGAGCTGATGCAGAGCGCTTGAGCAAATTGCGTGACAAGTTGGAAAATGCTTTGATGCAATTAGAAGAAGCTTATGTGAATGGTAGCCGCGAACACCGTTTGCCACATGTAAGCAATATTTCTTTCAAATATGTAGAAGGAGAAGGTTTGTTAATGGGCTTTAATAAAAATATTGCCCTTTCATCTGGATCTGCTTGTACTTCTGCTTCTTTGGAACCTAGTTATGTATTAAAGGCTTTGGGCTTGGGCGATGACTTAGCACATAGTTCTTTGCGTTTTGGACTAGGTAGATTTACCACAGAAGAGCAAATTGATTATACTATTAAAGCCATCAGTGAAACTGTTTTAAAGCTGCGCGATATGAGCCCGCTTTGGGAGATGTTCAAAGAAGGCGTTGATATGGATAAAATTGAATGGGCACATCATTAATATTTTAAATCACTTCCACTTAAATTAAAATACCATGGCATATTCAGAAAAAGTTATTGACCATTATAGCAACCCAAAGAACGTTGGTACTTTGGACAAGGCTAAAAAGAATGTAGGTACCGGACTAGTAGGTGCTCCAGAATGTGGAGACGTAATGCGTTTGCAAATTGAAGTAGATGACACTACGGGTGTGATCACTGATGCTAAATTCAAAACCTTTGGATGTGGCTCTGCTATTGCATCTTCTTCTCTGGCAACAGAGTGGTTAAAGGGCAAGACTGTAGACCAAGCTGTAGCCATTGACAATATGGATTTAGTAGAAGAATTAAACCTTCCTCCAGTAAAAATTCACTGCTCTGTTTTGGCGGAAGACGCTATTAAAGCAGCCATCAATGACTACCGTACCAAGAATGGTTTGGAGCAATTGGTTTTTGAAGAAAGGATACATTAATGACTGACGGTAACAGCACCGTCAAAAGATAAGTTATGGCAGAAGTTGCATTAGAAAATAGTATTTACGTAAGCGAGAAAGCAAAGAAGAAAGTTTTACAACTGCAAGAAGAAGCAGGCGTGTCTGGTGATGCGTCTTATTTTCTGCGCGTTGGTGTAGTTGGTGGAGGATGTTCAGGCTTGAGTTATAAATTGGATTTTGACAATGAAGTCAAACCCATGGATCAAGTCTTTGAAGACAATGGTGTAAAAGTAGTAACTGACTTAAAAAGCTTTTTGTACCTGGTAAATACGGAATTGGATTTTTCTGATGGACTCAATGGTAAGGGCTTTTATTTCAATAACCCCAATGCTTCTAGAAGCTGTGGTTGCGGAGAAAGTTTTGCCGTATAAGTTAGATTCAAGAATTGTTAGCGCAAGCTACATTTGCAAATAAAAATAGCCGCTAGGATTCAACCTAGCGGCATTTTTTTGCACTATATCTAAACCAAAATTTTAGTCCTTCTGCTTGGGCGCTTTTGGTGGTGGAGGTGGTGGAGGCAATTCTTTTTTAGCTGCTGTTGTTGGTCTAGCTTCCTTGGGTGGAGGAGGTGGAGCCGGTAAGTCTTTTTTCACAACTTGCTTAGGCGGTGGAGGAGGAGCGGGTAAGTCTTTCTTCACAGCTTGTTTTGGTGGTGGCGGTGGCGGTGGAGGTGGTAATTTCTTCTTTGGGCTGCTTTTGACCGTAACGGGAATGGCGTCTGGTCCATTCTCAACCACTGGTTTTGACTTTTGACTTTTGACTTTTGAATTATCCTGTTGTGCCTTGGAAAAAAGTCCAATTCCAAACAGACAGACAGCGGTAAGCGCTAGGCGTAGGTTCATGGCGTTTTTTTATATTGAGACACCAAATGTGATAAATTCCATAAAACCCGTTTCAAAACTTGCCAAGATTGGTTCAATTGGCTTTTAAGATTTAGTTTTGGAACATGTGGATGATCTGTAAAAAAGAATGGCAACAGTTTTTCAGCAGCCTTACTGGATACTTGGCATTGTTGGTCTATCTCTTGCTCAATGGCTTATTTCTGTTTTTGTTTCCGGATACCAATTTATTAGACTTTGGTTATGCCAGCCTTGCCGGTTATTTTAGCTTGGCTCCTTGGTTATTGCTGTTCTTGATTCCTACCATTACCATGCGCAGTTTTGCAGACGAGTTTAAATTGGGCAGTTTTGAAATTTTAAAAACCCTACCCCTTAGCCCTGGGGCCTTGGTCATGGGTAAATGGTTGGGTGCTTTTCTAATTGTTCTCACCGCCATACTACCCACCATCATTTATGCTTTTTCACTTCAAGCTTTAAGCGTAACAGGAGGCATTGATCTTGGTGCTACCATGGGTAGTTATTTAGGGCTTGTCCTATTGGCAGCCAGTTTTACCGCCATTGGTATTGCCGCTAGCAGTTTTACCAATAATACCGTTGTAGCTTTTATTGCAGGTGCTTTTGTGGCTTTTTTATTGTACAATGGATTTGAAGCCATTAGTAAGCTCTCCGTTTTTTCAAATGGTTTGGATTATCATATAGAAATGCTGGGGATTAAATTTCATTATCGTAGCATCAGTAGAGGCGTCATTGATCTGCGAGATGCTATTTATTTTATAGGACTTACCGCCTTGTTTTTATTCATCACCCGTAAAAACATGGCACAGCGCTAGTACTATGAAACAACTACTTCAACATAAATACGCTTGGGTCATTTTTACCGCCCTATTTATTAGCCTGGTTTATCTTTCTAATCTTGTATCCGTTAGAGCAGACTTAACCGCTGAAAAAAGATTTAGCCTTAGTACTTCTACCCATCAAATATTGGATGGCTTAGATAGCACCGTAAGCGTTACTGTTTTTCTTACAGGAGATTTGCCATCAGATTATAGAAAACTCAACCAAGCAACACAAGACTTATTAAGTGAATTCAAATCCATTGCAGGAGGTAATATATTGCAAGTCAGATTTGAAAAAGCAGGAGAGAACCTAACATCTGATACGGCCAAAGCCATACTCTATGATAGCCTTTCAAGACTAGGTGTTGTTTTTGAACAATCGGCTTCAGTTTCTTCCAACTCTGACAAGACTACCCAACAATTGATTATTCCATCGGCCCTGCTACAATACAAAAATCAAAAGCCAGTTGCCATTGATCTTAGAAGCAGTAAGAAAGTATTTAAGCAATATGATATGCTTACCGTGGCGGAACCAGAAGAAGACAAGGAAGCCACGCGTAATGCAGCAGAAGCATTATTAGAATACAAATTTGCCAATGCCATTCATAAACTCACCAGAAAACAAGTGCCAACCATTGCTTATTTGGTGGGTAATGGTGAGCCTGTAGACTTAAAAATCAATGACCTGGGTGAGAGTCTTAGAAATGAATATCGCTTGGCGGTATTTGACCTAAAACAGGGATACCCTGATCCAAATTTGATTGATGCCATGTTGGTGGTAAAACCCACACAACAATTTAGCGAGGAAGACAAATTAAAACTGGATCAGTACGTGATGAATGGTGGAAAGATACTCTGGTTTATAGATAAATTATACGCTGAACTAGATAGCTTAAAACGTAACCAAGCGGAGTATACGGCTTATGACAGAGGCTTGGATTTGGATGACCTGCTCTTTAAATGGGGTGTGAGAATCAACGGAGATTTATTGCAAGATTTGAACTGTTCTAAAATGCCCATTGTGATTGGGCAGAATGCCGATGGTAGTCCTAGAATGCAGCGCGTTCCTTGGCCCTATTATCCCTTTTTAACTGCAAGAACCAATAATCCCATTTCTCAAAACCTAGACCGAGTTTTGCCACTGTTCCCATCTAGTATTGATACGGTAAAAGCGCCTGGAATTAATAAGACCATATTGTTGGCAACAGATTCCAATAGTAGGCGTTTGAGTTCACCCGCCATGGTTTCAGTGAATAGTGTCAAAGATGAAAATGACTTAAGAACTTTTAACAAGAGTTATATACCTGTAGCCGTTTTATTAGAAGGCAGGTTTCAGTCTTTGTTCAAGAATCGGGTATCAACTGTTCTCTCAGATTCTATTCAAAAAGCCACAGGTAAACCTTATTTAAATCAAGCGGCCCAACCCGGCAAGCAAATTGTTGTGGCTGACGCCGATATTGTGACCAATGAAGTGAGCCAGACCGCGGGTCCCTTGCCCATGGGAGAATTACAAATGGAAAACTATCGATTTGCCAATAGAGAGTTCTTGGCCAATAGCGTTGATTATTTAGTGAGTGGTAACCAATTGTTTGAAACCCGGAACAAGGATTTTGTGCTCCGATTGCTAGACAAGAAAAAACTCTCAGAAGAAAAAACATTTTGGCAGGTAATCAATATTGGATTGCCCTTGGTATTGGTCTTGATCTTGGGGTTATTGATCCAATGGCGCAGAAAAACCAAGTATGCGGCCTAATTTGTGAATCCTATCTTTATCTTTATCCCAAAAGCGCTTCATGGACAAACAGCAAATAGTGTATAGTGTATTTGGATTGGTATTGGTCCTGGCACTGATTTTGGATCTGGGAATATTGAGTAAGAAGAACAAAACTATCAGCATCAAGGATGCATTATATCAAACTTTTTTCTGGGTATTATTGGCTTTTGCCTTTTTTGGATTTCTTTGGTATGAAGAGGGGAGCAAACCAGCGCTAGAATATATTAGTGCTTACCTGATGGAATGGAGCTTGAGTATTGATAATATTTTTGTCTTTATCCTCATCTTTAATTCTTTTAAAGTAAAAGAGAAAAACTATTCAAGGGTATTACTCATTGGGATTATGATGGCCATAGTTTTCCGTGTCATCTTTATTACCATTGGGGTAGCACTGGTAGAACAGTTTCATTGGTTATTATATGGCTTTGGTTTATTTCTTTTGTATACGGGTTATAAAATGTTTAGCACCAATGAAGACGAGGCTTTTGATCCGCATGATTCAAAGATCTATCATTTCTTAAAAAAATATTTGCCACTCACCGCTAGTGATGGAGATGGAAAATTTGTGATCAAGGAAAATGGGAAACCCGTATACACTAGTTTGTTTGTGGTAGTCATTTTATTAGCATCTATAGATTTGGTATTTGCACTTGATAGTATTCCTGCAGTACTTGGCATCTCAAAGGATAAATTAGTGATTTACTCTTCCAATATTTTTGCGGTACTTGGTTTGCGTTCTCTGTTTTTCTTGCTAAGAGGTGCGGTGAATAAATTTGATTATTTGCAACAGGGTATTGCCATAGTACTGGTTTTTATTGGCGTTAAAATGTTGGGTGAACACTGGATCAATCAATGGTTGGATAAAACAGCACAAACTATTATTTCTCTTTCTGTCATCTTGGTTTGTATTTCTGGTTCTATATTTTATTCTATTTATCATCAGAAAAAAGGCATGCCTAAAAACCTTTGATGGCATACCCCATTCAAGATATTGCCCAAATCATTCATGCCCAATCAGGCAATGGGCAGGCTTTTTCAAATGCCACAATTCATCACTTACTAATCGATAGTAGAAAACTGGTTTTTCCAGAAAGCAGTTTGTTTTTTGCGCTGTCTTCTCCAAGAAAAGATGGTCACCAATTTTTGGCAGAATTATACGCTGCGGGTGTTCGGAATTTTGTTGTCACTGATGCGGTTATTGCAAAGGATCTAAAAGGAGCCAATCTATTGGTAGTAGAAAATGTATTAGACGCATTACAAACCCTAGCCAAAACACATCGCGCAGCATACCCAGACTTGCCCGTAATTGGCATTACAGGAAGCAATGGCAAAACCATGGTCAAAGAATGGTTGAACCTACTCTTGCAAAAAGACCACCAGATTGTTCGCAGCCCACGTAGTTATAATTCACAGATTGGGGTTCCCTTAAGTGTTTGGCAAATTAGTGCCCAAGATAGTCTGGGCATTTTTGAAGCAGGGATTAGTAAGGTAGGAGAGATGGCAGCATTGGCTAGTATTATCCAGCCCACCATGGGTGTGTTAACCAATTTGGGAGAAGCTCACGCAGAAGGTTTTTCTAGTAGGCTAGAAAAATTGCAAGAAAAATTACACTTGTTTCAAGGCCTCTCAAAGATCCTAGTTGCCTTAGATGCTTTAACAGTGGCAGAACAAGCTTATTTACAAGAAAAGTTTCCGTTGGCTATTTGCTGGAGTAGAAAACAGACCGCCCAATTACAAATACTGAAAAGCAGTTCAGAAAAAGGAAGCACCCTCTTAACAGCGCTCTTTGAGCAGCGGGAGGTTAGCATTCGCATTCCCTTTTCTGATCCCATTTCTATAGACAATGCCATTACTTGTTGGTTGGTCTTATTGCAAATGCAATACCCTGATCAAGAAATAGCAACACGCATGGCATTGTTAGAGCCCGTAGAAATGCGCATGCAACTCAAGAACGCCATTAACCATTGTTATTTAATCAATGATAGTTATAGCAATGATCTTTCTAGTTTGACTATGGCACTTGCTTATTTAAAGCAACAGGCAGGAGATAGTAAAACCACTTTGATTCTTTCTGATATTCCACAAACCGGAGCAGATAGCGCGGGCATCTATGAACAAGTTGCAGTGGAATTGGCAGAAAGAAAAATTCATCAATTTATTGGCATTGGTCCGGCCATTAGTGCTGCTGGAATTAGCTTTCAGCAACGCATACCCAATGCAAGTTTTTATAGTAGTACTGCCGATTTTTTAGAGCGTTGCAATGCACACCAATTTCAACACGAATATATTCTGCTAAAAGGTGCTAGGGTATTTGCCTTTGAACAAATTAGCAAATGGTTGGAGCAACAACAGCACCAAACCTTGATGGAGATTAACCTCAATGCCATGGTACACAACCTCAAAGCCTATCAGGCAAAGTTGCAAGCAGGTACCAAGGTAATGGCCATGGTCAAAGCGTTTAGTTATGGTAGCGGATCGGTAGAAGTAGCCAGATTATTAGAATTTCACCAAGTGAATTATTTGGCCGTTGCTTATGCAGATGAAGGCGTTGCTTTGAGACAAGCTGGAATTAGATTACCCATCATGGTCATGAGTCCTGATGAAACCAGTTTTGACGCATTGGTGAATGCCCATTTGGAACCAGAATTATTCTCCTTTGGTATTTATCAGGCTTTTCATGAATACCTATTAAAACAGGGATTGAGCGCCTTTCCAGTGCACCTCAAGTTTAATACAGGCATGAATCGTTTGGGTTTTGAAACAACAGAAGCAGCAGCTATTGCGCATGCATTACAAGTGCGAAATACCATGCAAGTGAAATCGGTATTTAGTCATTTGGCAGGTAGTGAACAAGCTGGGTTAGATGCATTTACTTTGGAACAAGCTAGTTTGTTTGAACAAGCCGCGGGACAGGTGGAAACCATATTGGCCTATCCCATTTTAAAACATATTTCTAATACTGCGGCCATTTTCCGTTATCCGCAATTACAGTACCAGATGGTAAGACTGGGCATTGGTTTGTATGGGGTAGATCCCGTGAATGAACAGGCTTTGTCTTTGCAACCCGTCTCTACCCTCAAGTCTACTATTGCACAAATTAGAACCGTTGCCAAAGGGCAGTCTGTGGGTTATGGCAGAAATGCTTTTATGGAAAAAGACAGCCTTATTGCTACCATAAGAATTGGCTACGCCGATGGATTTGGAAGAGAACTAGGTAATGGAAGGGCTGCTGTTTGGGTGCGTGGACAATTGGCTCCCGTGGTAGGCAATGTATGTATGGACATGACCATGATAGACGTTACTGGCATAACAGCCGTTCAGGAAGGAGACCAGGTAGAAATCTTTGGTACCCACTTGCCAGTGCAAGAATTGGCCAAATGGGCCGGTACCATTCCTTATGAAATTTTAACAGGCATCTCACAACGGGTGAAGCGGGTATATCTTGAAGAGTAATGCCCAAACCTTATCTTTGCCCACCAAAAATCACCGAATTGAAAGCAAGACAGATCATATTAATTATCCTCGGAATCATTTTTGCCGATCAGGCACTTAAGTTCTATATCAAACTCAGTTATTTTCAAGGAGAAGAACATTTGATCATAGGACAGTGGTTTAGACTGCATTTTGTAGAAAATGAGGGTATGGCATGGGGCTGGAAATTTGGGGGTGGATTTGGTAAAATTGCCTTAACCCTATTCCGTTTGGTGGCGGTGATCTATGGTACTTTTTTGCTGCGCGATTTTATCCGCAAACAATACCACAAAGGATTTATTATCTGCGCTGCCATGATCTATGCAGGCGCATTGGGTAATTTAATAGATAGCTTGTTTTATGGAATGATCTTTGAACAGAGCAATCCTTTAAATCAGAACGTAGCAAGGTTCTTACCTCCAGGTGGTGGCTATGCTAGTTTCTTGCACGGTAAAGTAGTAGACATGTTTTATTTTCCCATTGTGCGCAATGCACATTTTCCAGCATGGGTACCTTTTTGGGGAGGAGACGAATTGGAATTTTTCCGTCCTGTATTCAATATTGCAGACGCCGCTATTTCTGTTGGCGTGATGATTATCCTAGCTTTTCAAAACAGGTTTTTCAACAAACCAGAAACCAACCAAAACGAGACGGTTGAAACCCGTTCAATAGTGGATGATAATACCCAGATTAATTAATTGATTTTCCAATTAGTAGCCGTAACGCTTTGAGAATCGGTGGCTGAGAGTATAATGTTCTGGTCCACCATACCAATGCCCTTGGCATAAGAACTGGTGCCGGTCAATACCTTACTAAATCCAATGCCCCCAGTCTCTTTAAAGTAGATCTCTCTTTTAACCGTAATCACATTGGTCAAAGTTTTACCAGCAATGGTCATGGTTTGATTAACACCAGCAATGGTAAATACAGATTTGGCTTTACCAGGTTTTACAGCTACCCCAGCAAAACTGCCAAATAAGACATCCATTTCATCGCTTTCCCAACTAGTACCAACGGGTGCCTTGTCTTTGAGATAGGGGTATTCAATAAACCCACCAATATCATCAAAGATGCTGGTATAGTCAAAGTCTACGGTGCCAAATTCATAGTAAGTGTTATTAGCGTCTTTGGCAAAATAAAAGGTATCGGCCAAGCTAGTAGCGTATTGGTAATAGTTCTTGTTATTATAGGGAATATACTGGACTAGGGTAGTCAATTTAAAACTATCCAAGGGGCCGGAACTACCCATTAAACTGGGTAAGTATTGATAGGTCCAATTAGAGCCTGCATTGGTGGGCAAATAATCCAATTCCGCAACCGTATTAATGGAGATGCTACAAAACTGACCATTGAACTGTACCAAAAACGTACTGGTAATGGGTAGGATGGGAGTACCATAGGCTTTAAGTTGAATGGTTTTTGAACCTGCTACTTGTACATAGCCAGAATCAATAAACCAAACGCCGTTTACGGTATCTGTGCTAATCACATATTTGCCCGTTCCTGTAAAGTTCACATTAATGAGAGCGTAATTGCTATCGGTCATGGTGCTATCCATGACAAAAGAACCGCGGATAATAGCAGACTGACAATTACCAGAAGAATCCAACAAAGTTCCCTCTGCTTTGGCGCCCCCCATATTATTTTCAACACTCAATTCTTTCTGACACCCGGCCATAACCAGCAGGAATATCGCGCAAGCAGTGACTAATTTTGCCAATTGTTTCATGCAGATGCTAGTAGATTTGGTGAATGGGTGCACATTTACTAGAGGGAAATTAAGCTAAAAATGCAGCTTGGTTTTCCAATTTTCCGTTTTCGTGAAAATCTTTGATATTCTTTAACGTTGTTTGAGAGATTTGACTTAAAGCGTCTTCCGTAAAAAACGCCTGATGGGCCGTGATTAATACGTTTGGAAAACTCATCAAACGCTGAATCAGGTCATCCTGAATAATATCGGAAGAGAGGTCTCTAAAAAACAGTTTTTCTTCCTGTTCGTAGACGTCAATTCCCAAATAGGCAATCTGTCCAGCTTTCAAAGCCTTGATCACCGCCTTGGTATCTATTAATCCGCCACGGCTGGTATTGATTAGGGTAACGCCCTTTTTCATCATGGCCAGGGTTTCATCATTGATAATATGTTTGGTCTGGTCATTGAGTGGGCAGTGCAGAGAAATAATATCACAAGCCAATACCTCACTCAAGGGTTTGAATTCAACACCCATGGCTTCTAAGTCTTTATTAGCAATCACGTCAAAAGCGCTGACCTTACAACCAAAGCCCAACATGATTTTACAAAAAGCTTTTCCAATATTACCCGTACCCACTACACCAACTGTTTTGTTATGAACGTCAAAACCCAATAAGCCATTCAAAGAAAAATTCTGTTCTCTAACACGGTTATAAGCTTTATGCGTTTTTCTATTTAAGGTAAGTAACATTGCCACGGCGTGCTCTGCTACAGCTTCAGGAGAATAAGCAGGAACCCTACAAACCTGAATGCCATTGGTTTTGGCAGCGGCAAGGTCTACATTGTTAAAACCAGCGCAACGCAATGCAATAATTTTCACACCCCTGGTAGCCAAAGCTTCCATTACATCTGCGCCTAATTTGTCATTGACAAATACGCAAACTGCTTCAGCACCGTCTACTAGATTGGCCGTTTCTTTTGTCAAAGAAGATTCAAAATAGACCAAATCGTATCCGTATTCGTCTTTGTGTTTGTTGAAAAAAACAATATCGTAAGGTTGGGTAGAGAAGAAGGCAATTTTCATATAGCAAATATAATGTTTAGGCTCAGTAATCGATTATTGTTGGCACATTGATATAGTGCTTTGGCGCTAAAAAAAATGACAATTATCAGTTTGATCATTTTAGTCCTGTCATTTGTTTGTCATAAAGTTTTTTTGCGCCTCGTTTGACAATTCTATGGCAAAACTGCTGGCTGCTTAATGAAATTTTGCAGTACAAAGCACATGAAAAAGACCCACTACTTTTTTACCATTGCCTTAGTCCTGTTACAGTTACAGGGTTTTGCCCAAACAAGGGTGTTCAAAGATACCTTAGATGGTAGCAGTGAAACCGTAGTGGTAACCGCCAATCGTTCTGAAAGGAAAATGGGTAATGTGGCGGTACCTGTTATCTTAATTAGCAAGAAGACCATTAGCCAAACTGGCTCATTGCGTATCCAAGACATTTTGCAAGAACAAACTGGAATTGTGATAGTGAATAGTGCGCTAGGAACCTCTCTCAATGGGTATCCCAATCCTTTTGGACAAGGCGTTCAAATGTTGGGATTGGATCCTGCTTACACAGCTATCCTCTTAGATGGGGAGCCACTGATAGGCAGGAATGCAGGCATTTTAAAATTGGGCAGACTAGCCACTGGTAATATTAAGCAAGTAGAAATTGTAAAAGGCCCTTCTTCTAGTTTGTATGGTTCAGAAGCCATGGCCGGAGTCATTAATATTTTAACCGATCAACCTTCTAAAGAAAATATTGGGTTCCAATTACATCGCGCTAGCAATAATACCTGGGGTACAACTTTATCCTATGCCAATCGTATTCATAAAACTGGCATACAATTTTTCTTAAACAGACTCTCTACAGACGGCTATGATCTAGACCCCAATATCTATGGCAAGACCGTAGACCCCTATAGAGATTGGAATGGTCAATTAAAGATTACACAAGAGCTCAGTAGTAAATTACAATTGCTGATTTCTTTGCGCAACTATGACGCCAAGCAAGACAACAATTATCAGATTTTTTATCAGAACCTACCAGCCATTGCCAGTGGTTATACTACGGAAACAGACCGCAGTGCTTTTGCCCAATTCAAGTGGTTGTTAAGCCCCAATAGCAAATTATATTTTCGCGGTTTTTATGACCGTTATACCAATCAATCTTTTGTGAATTTAGACAAGACCGGTCTGCGTTTTGACGAGACTAGTTTTGACCAGTCTGTATTTAAACCAGAGATTCAGTATGAAAAAAATAGACCTGGTAAAAGTCAATATGTAGCAGGCTTTGGTAGCAATATAGAAATGATTGATGCTTCTAGGTATGCGGGTAAACAAAACCTAGCTACTCTGTATGCGTTTACACAAAAAGAATGGTATTTGCTCTCTCAAAAATTAACGCTGATTGCAGGTGCACGTGTAGACAAGCGCACAGACTTTGACCTGCACTTGAGTCCTAGATTGGCCCTGGCTTATAAGCCCAATGGGCACTGGAAATTCACGGCTTCTGCCGGATGGGGTTTTAAAGCTCCAGACTTTAGGCATATGTACCTGAATTTTTACAATGCACAAATAGGTTATTCTTTATTGGGTACCGCTACCCTTGGTCAGGAACTTACCAAATTACAACAACAAGGTTTGCTTCAAACAGGAGCTGATATTAGTGCTTATGCCAATGCTACGGGACTCAAGCCTGAAACCAGTTTTGGCATGCATGTAGGCGCCAAATATACCAGTGGAAGACTGGTGGCAGAATGGGGTTTGTTTAGAAATAATATCAGCAACTTAATTGATGTTTACGCGCTTCCATTTACCAGAAGCAATGGACTGCCCATTTACTCTTATCGCAATGTGGGACAAGTATTTACCCAAGGTGCAGAAATGGATCTATCTTATCAACTAAGTAAGCATGTAAAGTTATCTGGGGGATATCAATTCTTGTTGGCCAAAGACAAGCAGGTCTTGGAAAATATTGATAATGGCATGCTCTATAAGCGAGACCCCATTAGCCTGCAATCTAGTTTAGTGAGCCGTCAGGATTATGTTGGATTAGCCAATAGGTCTAAGCATAGTTTGAATGCCAAGATTTTATACGAAACCGCTACGGGATTTGATGCTTATTTCAGGGCCGTGTATCGTGGTGCTTTTGGATTCATGGACAAAAACGGGAACAATATTATTGACAATGATGCAGAAATGACTCCCGGTTATTGGATGCTGAATCTGGCAGCCAGCAAAACCATTGGTAGCAAGATTCGCGTGCAAATTGGTGCAGAGAATTTGTTGGATTATACCAATCCTGTTCAACTCAGTAATATCCCTGGTAGAACTTATTTTATCAACCTCAATTTGAATATTATTCAACCCACAAAACATAAACTCCCATAACATGAAAAACAGATTCAATTTTGCCATCATTGCCGCTATTGCAATTGTATTTACTGCTTGTCAGAAAGATGATGTTGCCCCCGTTGCCGTACCTGCTTATAGCAGTACCCAAACCCTAACCGTGAATTTTAGTGCTACCAAACCCTTTGCCTTTTTTGGATTTAAAGACAGCGCTTTAGTTGCTAATTCAGATTCTACTACCGCTAAATGGGATTTTGGTTTAAGACTCACCACTTTCTTGGTCAATAGCAATGCAAGTGGTCCGGGTAAGGCAGGTGTGATTATGCAAGATGGCATTTTTGCAAGCTTGAATACCGCTCCAAGTTCTGGATATGCTTATGATACTACCAGTACCAAATTGGCTATTAAAGACGGCAGCTGGTATGATTACAATGCTTTGAGCCATGCTTTTATTCCAAAAGCAGGAAAAGTATTCTTTTTCCGCACTGCTGATGGTGCCCATTATGCCAAAATGCAATTACTCTCTGTGAACTATGCACCATTTGCTGGTCCAGCACCTTCTCAGTTGTTGTATAAGTTCCAATATGCTTACCAACCAAGCGGTAGCAATAGCTTTTAGTCATCCTCATTTTAAGATACCTGCAAAACCCCGGCTAAAAACCGGGGTTTTCTGTTGTCATATTCGTACCTTTGCCGCCTTAAAAACAGATTGGTAAAGCGTCTTAGCAGTATGAAGTATCCCGAATTCTCTGGTTTAAACCTGCCCAAAATAGAGCAGGAGATCCTATCTAAATGGAAAGAATCACAGGCTTTTGAAAAGAGCATTTCTTTAAGAGAAGGCAAAAAGCCCTTTGTGTTCTATGAAGGACCACCCAGTGCCAATGGCATGCCGGGTATACACCACGTGATTTCCAGAACCCTAAAAGACATGGTTTGTAGGTATAAAACCATGCAGGGATTTCAGGTAAAACGTAAAGGAGGATGGGACACCCATGGACTACCCGTAGAATTAGGCGTAGAAAAAGAATTGGGGATTACCAAGGAAGATATTGGCAAGAAAATTAGCATTGAGGAATACAACCAAAAATGCCGTGAAGCGGTATTGCGCTATAAAGACAAATGGGACGAACTCACTACCAAAATGGGTTATTGGGTAGATTTAAATGATCCCTATATCACTTTTGAGAACGATTATATTGAAACCCTTTGGTGGATCCTGAGTGAATTGTACAAAAAGGGATTGCTTTATGAAAGCGTGAGCATTCAACCTTATTCACCAGCCGCTGGTACGGGTTTGAGCTCTCATGAATTAAACCAACCTGGTACGTATAAAGACGTCAAGGATACATCGGCCGTGGCCATGTTCAAAGCCATTCAAGATGAGCAAACCAAATTCTTATTTGATGCCGCAGGAACAGACCAAGTTTTCTTCATGGCTTGGACAACCACACCATGGACCCTGCCTTCTAACTTAGGCTTAACTGTAGGACCCAATATTGACTATGTATTGGTGAAAACCTTTAACCCTTATACCGCTTTGCCGGTGAACCTAGTATTGGCAGAAGCCTTGCTGGGTAAGTATTTCAAGCCAGAGGGAGCGGACGGTGATTTTGAGCATCATACAGCAGAAACCAAATTATTGCCTTGGACCATCCTTGCTAAATTCAAAGGGTCACAAGTAGAGAACGCGCGTTATGAGCAGTTGATGCCCTATGAGGCCAATAGCCCTGCAGTTATTGAATCCATCGCCCCCGGCGCAGAACCTTTTAAAGTGATTGTAGGAGATTTTGTAACCACAGAAGACGGAACCGGTATTGTGCATACGGCTCCAGCCTTTGGTGCGGATGACTATAAAGTGGGTAAGAAAGCCAATATTGGTATTCTGACCATGGTAGACAAGCAAGGAAAATTTGTAGACGGGCTGGGTGAGTTTAGCAATAGATACGTGAAGAACTACAAGGATGAGACGGATTATGTAGACGTGAACGTAGACATCTGCGTGAAACTCAAAAAAGAAAATCGCGCATTCAAAGTTGAAAAATACGAACACAGTTATCCGCATTGTTGGAGAACCGATAAGCCTATTTTATACTATCCATTGGACGCTTGGTTTATCAAAACTACTGCTGTTAAAGACCGCATGGTGGAACTAAACAAAACCATTAACTGGAAACCAAAATCAACCGGCGAAGGCCGATTTGGTAATTGGTTAGAAAATATGGTGGACTGGAACTTGAGCCGTAGCCGCTATTGGGGAACCCCATTACCAGTTTGGAGAACAGAAGAAGGCGATGAAACCATTTGTATTGGTTCTATTGAAGAACTCAATGCGGGTATTCGCAAAGCCAGTGAGGTCTTGGGTGGAGAGGTAAACAAACACTATTTACACGAGGGCATTTTAGATTTACACAAACCTTTTGTAGACGATATTATTTTGGTGAGCCCATTGGGCAAGCCCATGAAACGCGTATCAGACCTAGTAGACGTTTGGTTTGATAGTGGGGCCATGCCTTATGCCCAGTGGCATTATCCTTTTGAGAACAAAGACTTGGTAGACAAAGGAGAAGCATTCCCTGCAGACTTTATTGCTGAAGGCGTTGACCAAACCCGTGGATGGTTTTATACCCTACACGCACTTGGTGTAATGCTTTTTGACAATGTGGCTTATAAAACCGTGGTGAGTAATGGATTGGTGCTAGACAAGAATGGGAACAAAATGAGTAAGCGCTTGGGCAATGTGGTGAATCCTTTTGAAACCATTGAAAAATATGGTGCGGATGCTACTAGGTGGTATTTGATTACCAATGCATCGCCCTGGGATAATTTGAAATTTGACTTGGCGGGGATTCAAGAAGTGCAACGCAAATTCTTTGGTACCCTTTATAACACCTATCAGTTCTTTATCCTTTACGCCAATGTAGACGAGTTTGCTTTTCAAGAAGCCCCCGTGCCACTGGCCGATAGACCCGAGATTGACAGATGGATTTTGAGTTCACTCAATACCCTGATTAAAAAAGTAACCGAATCCATGGACGATTATGAACCCACCATTGCTGGTAGGGCCATTGAAAATTTTGTGGACGAGCATTTGAGCAACTGGTATGTACGTTTGTGCAGAAGAAGGTTCTGGAAGGGTGACTATGAATTGGACAAGATCTCGGCTTATCAGACACTCTATGAATGTTTGGAAACCATTATTCGTTTAATGGCGCCTATTTCTCCTTTCTTTAGCGATGCACTGTTCCAAAATCTGAACCAGGTAACCAATCGCTTTAATGCGGCTTCTATTCACCACGCTGATTTTCCAGTAGCCAATCCAGCTGCCATTGACGCTAGCTTGGAAGAAAGGATGCAGTTGGCTCAAGATACCTGTTCACTGGTTTTGTCTCTGCGCAAGAAAGTGAATATTAAAGTGCGCCAGCCATTGCAGAAAATCTTGATTCCGGTGCTGAATCCAGAAATGAAGGCCCAGCTAGAATTGGTGCAAGACCTGATTTTGGCCGAGGTGAATGTGAAGGAATTGGTCTACTTGACCGAGACCGAAGGTATTATCAAGAAGAAAATTAAGGCTAATTTCAAACTCTTGGGTGCCAAAATGGGCGCCAAGATGAAACAAGCAGCTGCCCTTATTGGTGCTTTTAGCCAACAGGAGATTGCCCAACTGGAGAAAAATGGCCAAATAGCGGTAGTAGTTGACGGAGAAACTTACCAAATTGAACTGGCAGAAGTAGAAATTGCGGCAGAAGATATTCCAGGTTGGAGTGTGGCTAGCAAGGGAACTTTGACCGTTGCCCTAGATATTGTGCTCTCTGAAGACCTAAAACAGGAGGGAGACGCCAGAGAATTGGTGAATCGGATACAAAATATTAGAAAAGAGAACGGTTTTGATTTAACAGACCGTATATTCGTAAAATTGCTTGAATCTGATGGGTTTAAGCAGTCTATTATTAAATTTAACGATTATATTTGCCGCGAAATTTTGGCAGACAACATTGAATGGGTTTCAGAATTGCCTGATGGCGTTGAAATTGAGATCAATGAGACAATGTTAAAACTAGCAGTCACAAAAAAAGGATAACGCTATGCCTTCAAAAAAGCCAGCACCAAAAAAAGCAGCCCCCGCCAAAAAAGCGGCTCCTGCGCCTGCTAAAAAAGCAGCCCCTGCTCCAGCAAAAAAAGCAGCTCCCGCCAAAAAAGCGGCTCCTGCACCTGCTCCAGCAAAAAAAGCAGCACCTGCAAAAAAAGCGGCTCCTGCTCCGGCAAAGAAGGCAGCACCAGTTAAAGTGGCTCCCAAACCTGTAGCAAAGCCAGTAGCTAAACCAGCTGCTAAGCCTGCCGCAAAACCTGTTGCTAAACCAGCAGCAGCACCTGTAAAGAAACCAATTGTAGCCGCTAAACCGGCTGCAAAACCAGCAGTTGTTCCGCAAGCCAAGGCTGCGCCACAAAAGGCTCCTGCTGTCTCATCTAAAACTGTTCAAAAACCTGTGGCAAAATCAGCAACTCCCGTAGTAAAACCAGCAGCAAAACCTGCTGCTAAACCCATACCTGCACCAGCACCAGCTCCTGCAGCACCCGTTCAGAAGGCAAAAGTTCCAGCAGTGAAAGCTCCTCCAGCTCCTCCGGTAAAACCCGTGAGAAAAGCACCAGAGCCCATCAAGGATTTGAAACTGCCCAAGACTAACACCAAATCAAGCGTGCCTTATAGGCCCATGTATACGCCATTAGAAAAAAGGGAAGACCTTAGTTCTACTGCCAACCAATCCATTGTTAAGTACAGTGATGCAGACCTAAACGATTTTAAAGAGTTGATTTCTAAAAAATTAGAAGCAGCTAAAAAAGAATTGGCTTATTTACAAGGTCTGATTACCCGTAAGGATGAAATGGGTGGAGACAATGACGATGCGCGTTATATGACCATGGAAGATGGTAGCATGAGCATGGAAAGGGAACAATTGAGTCAAATGGCCAGCCGCCAGATCACTTATATTGATCACCTGGAAAAAGCCCTGATGCGTATTGAAAATAAAACATACGGTATTTGCCGTGTAACTGGAAAATTGATAGACAAAGCCCGTTTAAGAGCCGTACCCCATGCTACTTTAAGTTTGGAGGCCAAACTTGGACTGGCAAAACACCCCGGTGAACAATAAGATGTAGTTCTAATTGATTGAAATAAAAAAGAGGATGCAAAACATCCTCTTTTTTTATGCTTGTAACTTTCTTCTTCTTCTTCCACTCTTCACTCTTATCTCTTCACTCTACACTTTCTTCTTCCTCCTCTCTTCACTCTTCACTCTTATCTCTTCACTTTCTTCTTCCTCCTCTCTTCACTCTTCACTCTTCACTCTTCACTTCTTCTACTTCACTTCTTGCATGTCAACCAACCTTCTGTAAATGCCATTCTTAGCAAGCAGTTCATCATGATTACCACGCTCCGCTATCTCCCCTTTTTGCAACACTATAATTTCATCCGCGTGTCTAATAGTAGAAAGCCTGTGCGCAATCACAATAGAAGTGCGGTTCTGCATCATATTATTAATGGCGTCTTGTACCAGTCTTTCACTCTCGGTATCAAGTGCCGATGTAGCTTCATCCAAGATTAATATAGGTGGATTCTTGAGCACGGCTCTGGCAATGGTCACACGCTGTCTTTCACCACCCGACAATTTAGAACCACGGTCCCCAATATTGGTATCAAAACCCGCTTCTTTTTGTTCAATAAAGTTATAGGCGTTTGCCACTTTGGCGGCGTGCATAATGGCTTCATTGGTGCTATTGTCAATGCCCAAAGCAATATTGTTGGCAATGGTATCATTGAATAAAATGGGCTCTTGTGTCACAATCCCCATGAGGTTGCGCACACTATGCAAACTATACTCTTTAATATTCACCCCATCAATCAATAATTCTCCCTCGCTTACATCGTGAAAACGTGGTACTAAATCTGCCAACGTACTTTTGCCCGCGCCAGAAGAACCAACCAGGGCAATGGTTTTACCCTTTTCAATGGTGAGGTTGATATTTTTTAAAATGCTAATCTCGTCATAATTAAATGACACATTTCTAAACTCAATACTATGGTTAAACTGCGCAATGGTTTTGGCATCAGGTTTATCTACAACAGTAATGGGTGCTTTTAAAATTTCTTCAATTCTTTCAATGGCAGCACTACCTCTTTGGGCATTGTAAAAAGAAGTAGACAGACTCTTGGCCGGATTAATAATTTGGGTAAAGAAGAGAATATAAGTAATAAAGTTTTCTGGGCTCAAACCCGCTTCTCCATTTAGTACCAATAGGCCTCCAAACCAAAGAATACAAGAGAGCACCAATACGCCCAAGAACTCAGACATAGGAGAAGCCAGGTCTCTTCTAAAATTCATCCTATTACGAATATGGTTCAGGGTATCATTGGTGTCAAAGAATTTGTTGCGCAAAATCTTCTCGGCATTAAATGCTTTGATCACGCGTAGACCACCCAAGGTCTCATCCAAGATAGACATGAGCGTGCCCAATTGTTCCTGAGAACTGGTAGATTGTTTTTTTAAAGACCTACTTACTCTACCAATGATAAAACCAGTTAGGGGTAGCAAGACCAATAAGAATAGAGAGAGCGCAGGGCTCATGGCCACCATGATGGCTAGGATAATCAGGATCTGTAAAGGGTCCCTGATCAAACCTTCCAAGGTACTCATCACAGACCATTCAATCTCATTGGCGTCATTGCTCATACGGCTAATAATATCGCCCTTGCGCTGTTCCGTGAAAAACCCAATGGGTAGTTCCAAGATCTTGGCATAGAGGTCTGAGCGGAGTTTGGTCATCACATAATTGCGCATGGGCGCCAATACGCGAAAAGAAAGATAGATGAATACATTTTTAAAAAAGATAGAGACCACCATTAAAATACAGATGGCTGCCAGTGCATAAACCTTGCTATGTTGCTGAATCAGGTCATTCATCCCGTATTTAATATAGGCCTGCAGGGCAGTGGCCGATAGTTTAAATTCAGGTTTTACCATGGCGGCTTGCTGACCTTTTTCAAAGAGCATTTGCAAAAAAGGAGCCAATAAAGCCAGTGATACCAAGGAGAAGAGCACAGAGAGCAGGTTGAAGACTACATAGAGACCAATGTTCTGCTTTTTATCTTTTAGGTAGAAAAGTATGCGTGAAAATCGCTTCATAAATAGGAAAAACGGTTAATACACGGCAAAGTAACTAATTTTACCGCCAATCAAATGTTAGAAAATGGAGGAAGGAAAGCGCCAACGGCAGGTGGCAAGTGCCCTGCAAGAAGAAATGAATGATATTTTCAGGAGACTGAACTTGAATATGATAGATGGTGGAATGGTATCTATATCTTCTATTAAAGTAACACCAGACCTGTTAGAAGCTAGAATTTATATTAGCTTGTTTCAGGTAAAAGATGCTACTGCTGTCATGAAAACCATTGAAGCAAGGGCTTGGGAAATCAAGAAAGAACTGGCCAACAGGGTGAAGCACCAGTTGAGAAGGATTCCTGTTTTGCATTTTTATCTGGATGATACTTTGGACTATGTGTTCAAAATGGAAGAAGTATTCCGCAAACTAAAAGAAGACAAACCAACAACTCCAACTACTGATCCCGAAGCTGAATAAGCCCGTATGAACCTATTATTTGCCTGGCGCTATTTCAAGTCAAAGAAATCCACCAATGCCATCAATTTAATTGCATGGATTAGCGTGGTAGCTATTGGCGTAGGAGCGGCGGCACTGATCTTGGTCTTGAGCGTGTTCAACGGATTTGAAGGTTTGGTGAAAGGACTATACGCCGATTTTTATGCCGATGTACGCATAGCGCCAGCAACGGGAAAATTTATTAGCATCAACAACGCCCAATGGCAGGAAATCAAGAACCAGCAAGGGGTTCAGGCCATGAGTGGGGTAGTAGAAGAAAAAGCGGTTCTTACCAATGGAGACTGTTCTTCTATTGTCTATATCCGCGGCGTAGACAGTGCCTACACCGCTGTGAGTAGGTTGAATACCCATATTAGAAGGGGCAAATTTACACTAGGTACCGCCGAGCAACCCAGTCTGGTAGTAGGCGTAGGTATTGAAAACGCAGCCTGTCTAGACGTGGAAAGACCAGCTGGTCCTGTTACTTTGTATATGCCCAATAGACAGAGCAGCAATTTTGCCTCCGGCGATGCGCTCAATGCGTATAACGCCACTGCCTTGGGAACCTTTATGGTGCAGCAAGATTTTGATAACAAATACGCCTTTAGCAATATTGACTTTATGCGTTTTATGTTGGGTTTGAATGCAGACCAATATTCTTCCATTGATATTCGTGCTGGAGCCCAAGCTGATCAAGTGAAAAAAGACCTGCAAGCCAAATTGGGCAAGGCTTTTTTAGTACAAACCCGCTATGAGCAGAACCAGAGTTTGTATACGGTCATGCAGATTGAAAAATGGGTCATCTATGGCATTCTATCGCTGATTTTAATAGTAGCCGCTTTTAATATGATTGGTGCACTCACCATGCTAGTGCTAGAAAAACAAAAAGACATTTCTGTGTTACAAGCCATGGGTGCTAGTCAGCAACGCATTCAATGGATTTTTATCAGTGAGGGATTATTACTAGCTGGTTTGGGAGGGGGAGCAGGTATGCTATTAGCCGCACTGGTTTGTTGGCTGCAGATTAAATTTGAACTGATCAAATTGGGCGGCAATACTTTTGTGATTGACTATTATCCTGTAAAAATGTTGGCAGCCGATTTTGCACTTGTAGGCGTTACTGTATTTTTGATTGCACTCATTGCAGCCTACCTGCCTTCTAGAAAAGCCAGTCTGCAAACATTCTCCTTAAAGTCTTAATAATCGCCTAGTGTCTCAGGTAATTGTGCAAGCGCTTTTTCTAATTGAGCGTCACTGGGCGCAATCCCGTGCCATTCATGGCTGCCTTCCATAAAGTCAACACCTTTACCCATCTTGGTTTTCATGATAATGCAAATGGGTTTACCCTGACCAGTCATGGATTTGGCTTTGTCAATGCAGGCTACTAGTTCTGCCATATTGTTGCCATCTACATTTAGCACGGTCCAGTTAAAAGCTTCAAACTTGGCTTGCAGGCTTTCTAAAGACAAAACCTTGCTAGTAGGTCCGTCAATTTGTTGGCCGTTTAAGTCTACAGTAGCAATTAAGTTGTCTACTTTGTTGTGGGCAGCAAACATAATGGCTTCCCAGTTTTGGCCTTCTTGCAATTCACCATCGCCATGCAAAGAGAAAACCAAATGTGGGTCTCCGTTAATTTTTTTGGTCAAAGCGGCACCAATAGCAACACTCATTCCCTGACCCAAAGAACCACTGGCTACGCGTACACCAGGCAGGTGCTCGTGTGTAGTTGGGTGACCTTGCAAACGGGAATTGATTTTACGGAAACTAGCCAGCTCCTTTACTTCAAAATAGCCACTACGAGCAAGGGCAGAATAGTAAACCGGAGAAATATGTCCAATAGATAGGAAGAACAAGTCTTCATTCTTGCCATCCATTTTAAAATCAGTGTGGTGGTGCATGCTATGGAAGAACAGGGCAGAAAAATAGTCGGAACAACCCAAAGACGCACCTGGGTGACCGCTTTGAACCGCGTGTACCATGCGTAAAACATCTCTTCTCATTTGTGAAGCGTTCCTTTCCAGATCCTGTATACTTGCCATATTACTTGTTTTCAGGCTGCGAAGATAAAAGCTAAATGCTAATTAGACGTCTTTGAAAGGATTTATTTAGTTTTGCCACTCTTAAAAAGACCATTATGTCAGAAGCAATAGCATTGATTACCATTGACGCAGAAGATACCATGTCAAAAGCCATTGGGCATTTGGAACAGGAATTAACCAGGATCAGGGCCGGAAAAGCTACCCCAGGGTTGGTAGACGGCATACATGTAGACTATTATGGTGCTCCCACTTTAATTAGCCAGGTTGCCAATATTACCGTTTTGGACGCTAGAACCATCAGCATCCAGCCTTGGGAAAAAAATATGTTGGCACCTATTGAACGCTCTATTATGCAAGCCAATATTGGTATTACACCGCAGAGCGATGGGGTTCAGATTCGTTTGTTCATGCCACCACTTACAGAAGAGCGCCGTAAGGAATTTGTAAAAAGGGCTAGTGGAGAGGGAGAACAGTCTAAAGTGGCCATCCGCAATATCCGCCGCGATAGTATTGAGCAAGTAAAGAAATTACAAAAAGACGGCTTGAGTGAAGACGTAGCCAAGGACGCAGAAAAAACCATCCAAGACCTCACGGATAAATTTATTGCGCTGGTGGAAAAACACCTAGCTGCAAAGGAAAAAGAAATGATGACTATCTAATAGATGGACACTTATAAAAACTGAGAGGTTCGGATGAAAATCCGGACCTTTTTTATGTAAAATCTCCCATCTTTCAATAAGTCGGGGGGCTTTTTTAGTAGTTGAGCCGAATAAATGCACTAATCGGCTCAAAATTTCGGCGTTATTGAGCCGATTAAGTGAAATAATCGGCTCATGATTACTGTAACCTGTAATAGGTCCTGCTAAGTGATTTAATCTTTAGGATCATAATTGAAAGGGAGCATGGTAGATAATTTCTCAGACCAGGCCCAATAACCTTCCAGAAAAATATTCTCACCAAAATAATAGGAGCCGTTTTTAAAAATGGTCACTCCCTTATTAAAGGGCAATGAGATATCGGATGAAATATTGTCTTTGTAAGGTCGCTTGTTCATAAACTTGGTGTACTCATAAGGTTCTTTCTTAAAAACATAGCTAACGTGTAAACTATTGTCAAATTCAAAAAAGTAAGCGTCCTTAGAAATAGAAGTATCTACTTTAAACAGGATTTCATCCCTATTCACTTGTTTATCTAGAATTACTCTATTCTCTTCACCGGAAAGTTTAGCAACCTTGCTATAATAGTCTAAACTGTCTTTTAGAAGGATATTTGTTTGCCCTTTATTTTTAAGTTCTTCTTGATAGTTTTTGTACAACTGTTTTACCCGCTTTTTTTCAAAATCGTCTACTTTGATAAGTGGATATATTTCATAACCATCAGTTTGTAACTGATTAGCAAAAAGACTTCTGATAAAATAAATCAAAGAACCCTTATAAGTATCCAAACGGGTAGCCTTCCATTTTTCCAATTGGTCAGCATAGGTGGAAGTCATTTCTTTGAAAAGCGGATAGCCTGTGAACTTGAATTGGTTGTCATTCAAATTGA
>NCHJ01000195.1 GCA_002256765.1 Bacteroidetes bacterium 24-39-8 | reverse complement strand
TAATTTTTCAAAACAGCTACACTATCTCTATCCGGCATTACTGAATGGGATAGGATTAATACATCTTTGTCTTGTAAATATTTTTTCTGAACAATAGACATATTTTCTGTCATTCTTGGACAAATACTGCCACAGCTAGTGAAGATGAAATTGGCTATATAAATTTTACCAGTTACTTCTTGCTCGGTAATAAACTGACCGTCTTGATCCTGAAATCTAAAGCTTGGAATTTGGTGAATGCTATCATACCTGGGATCTGTTTTGGTAATCCACTCTGGGGTAAAGTCTGGCTTAGAGATAAATGGCAAACCAAGTGGTTGTTTAACAGGTTTGCAACTAATTACCAGCAGTAATAGTACAAAAAATAGTATGTTTTTATTTGACTGAATCATAAGGGTTCTTACAAAGTTTAATTCCAATTAAGCCATATTTTTTTCCATCCCTGATTTCATAGTTAGCCCTAACAGTACTGTCATCCCACCAAAGGCGTTGGCTACCAACTTCTTGACCGTTTTGATAGTGAAACTGTCTGATCAACAGTCCCTGGCTATTCCACTCTTTTAGTTCACCTTCATAAGCATCCTCGTGAACATAAAATTCAAATTGTGGTTTTCCATCGGGCCACCAAGCCCTATGTTTTCCCTCTTTTTTTCCAGCAATGTAAAAACGGTCTTCCGCCAATTGTTTGTTTGGATGCCATCTTTTGGTAATACCTTCTTGGAGACCATTCCAAAATTCTTTATAAATAGCCGTATCGCCATTGGCAAAAAAACTATAGGCTTTTCCGGAAAAGGGTTTGCCTTGAAAGTACAAACTGTCTTGGTGCCAAATAATTGAGCTGTCTTCCAATGCCAAAGAATGATTGGGAATGGGATGTGCCTTAATTGCAATGACTTGCGGTTTTTCATCTTTGCAAGCCATTACAATTAGGATACTAGCATAAATAAATAAAGATTTCAATTTCATCTTATTGTGTTACAGTTCCAGCAGTGCCATAATATCCAGAGCCATTAAGATATGGATCTGCATCTGTAATATGGTAATGATAAATGCCATTTGGATAATCGGTTGTGGCTGTTGTATGACCATGATATACGTCTAACATAGCATTGGTTACTAATGCCCCATTTTCCATAGGTCCATATACTGGAAAGCCGTCTAATAAGAATCCTAAAAGAGAGGATTTAGTGGCTTTTACAGTAGTCAAATAAATAGGCTCTACGTGATAATGGTATTGACCAGATTGTTGAGGATGTCCATAATACTGGTCAAAACTATTGGCTTCATTGGTTAAAGGCAAATTTGGGCCTGCATATTGGTTATAAAATGGTACTCCATTTAAAGAGATGCCAATAGGTCCTAATGGAGTAGCAGCATGGGTGCTAGATACAGCAGGATTTAAAGGAATTTTAAATGTCAAAGTTTGAGAGGCAATGCTATTGGGGTTTTTAGCAAATGTTCTACCGCCAAAAGTGGTTCCAGAAAAGTTTTCATACAAACTATTGCTGGTAGCATAGTAAATAGATTTATGATCAGGGGTACCTGTGGTTTTGATGGTTAGATAAGTACCGTCAGAACTGATGCTGGTAGCTCCATAGATTTTTTTGTAAACATCTGGTACGGTAGCAGTTCCAGTACTCGTACTGCTGGTAGTTTCTGTTGCGGTTTTTTTGCAGGCAAAACTAATTAATAGAACTGCTAGTGGTAGGATACTGAGTTTAAACAATTTCATAATTAAGGGTTTTGCTTATCTGACGAAACTCTAAAGCATAACCTTTGGTCTTTTGATAAGTTTAACAAATTTTGGTTATTGAAGTGATACTTTGCTCGAAAACGAAATAGGAATCTTTCATTCTCAGTTGCAAAGGCTAGTGATTTTTGTTTTACATTGGTACAAACAATTTGCTTGTATATGAAAAAGGGGTTATCAAATAGAAGAGATTTTTTGAAAAATAGTGCAGCTGCTTCAGGTATGGCTTTGCTAACAGGCATTCAAGCCAAGGCAAATACCAATGGGGCTACTTTAAAAATAGCAACCAGAATTAGGTTTGGTGTGATCAATATTAATCATAGTCATATCTATGGCATGACAGAAGCAGTGAAAAGGGGTGGGGGTGAATTGGTTTGGATTTATGCCAAGGAACCAGAATTGGTGGCAGCGTTTATGAAGCAATTCCCAGAAGCCAAATTGGCTAGGTCTGAACAAGAGGTTTTAGAAGACAATAGTCTACAATTAATCTTGAGCTCGGGCATTCCTGATGAGCGTGCTCCATTAGGCGTTAGGGTTATGGAACACGGAAAAGACTATTTAGTAGACAAGCCAGGAATCATTACGCTAGATCAATTAGCACAAGTTAGAAAAGTGCAAAAAGCTACAGGGCGTATTTATTCAATCATGTATAGTGAACGTTTTGAAAATAAAGCCACCGTAAAAGCTGGTGAATTGGTCAAAGCAGGAGCTATTGGAAATGTGATACAAACTATTGGATTGGGACCTCATAGAATGAGTATCAAATCCAGACCAGAATGGTTTTTTGACAAAGCCCGATATGGTGGAATTATTACTGATATTGGTTCTCATCAATTTGATCAATACCTGTTCTTTACAGGTACCACTGAGGCGGAAGTAGTAGCATCACAAGTTGCCAATACCCATTACCCTCAATACCCCAAGTTTCAAGATTTTGGAGACGTTATGCTGAGGGGAAATGGAGGCATGGGTTATATTAGGGTGGACTGGTTTACCCCCGATGGTTTAGCCAGTTGGGGTGACGGAAGACTCACCATACTTGGAACTGAGGGTTTTATTGAGATTAGGAAGAATGTAGACATAGCTAGTGGCCATAACGGTGGCAACCATTTGTATTTGGTGAATCAAAAAGAAACCAAGTACATAGATTGTAGTAAAGAGGCCCTGCCATTTGGTCAATTATTGGTTGATGACGTAATCAATAGAACTGAAACTGCCATGCCACAAGCTCATTGTTTATTAGCAACAGAATTGGCTCTTAAGGCCCAAAAAAATGCAAAAAACATTCAATTGGTCAAGTGAAATAGAGGAAAATGATTTAACTAACATTTGTTAGGTATTCAAACCTTTCCTATTTTTACCTAAAATCCAATTACATGCATTTTGAATTGACCGAAGAACATTTAATGATCCAGAAAGCTGCCCGTGATTTTGCACAAAATCAGTGCAAACCCGGTGTTATTGAAAGGGACGAGTTACAAAAATTTCCCAAAGAGCAGGTAATGCAGTTGGCAGATTTGGGATTTATGGGAATGATGACCAATCCGGATTATGGTGGAAGCGGCATGGATACCATTAGTTATGTATTGGCTATGGAAGAAATTAGCAAGGTAGACGCTAGTACTTCTGTGTGTATGAGTGTGAATAATAGTTTGGTTTGTTGGGGATTGGAAAAATTTGGGAATGAAGCCCAAAAACAACAATACTTAACTCCAATTGCCCAAGGTAAAAAAGATGGTGAATTATATATTGGTGCCTTTCTTTTGAGTGAGCCCGAAGCTGGAAGCGATGCTACATCTCAGCAAACTACTGCAGAAGATATGGGAGACCATTATTTAATTAATGGAACCAAGAACTGGATAACCAATGGCTCTTCAGCATCCGTTTATTTAGTCATAGCACAAACTGATGTGTCTAAAGGTAGTCATGGTATCAATGCTTTTATTGTTGAGAAAAATTGGCCTGGTGTTACCGTTGCTGCCAAAGAAAATAAATTAGGTATTCGCGGTAGCGATACCCATACCATCATGTTTACAGATGTAAAAGTGCCCAAAGAGAATAGGATTGGAGAAGACGGTTTTGGATTCAAGTTTGCCATGAAAACATTGGCAGGTGGTAGAATTGGAATTGCTTCTCAAGCCTTAGGGATTGCTAGCGGTGCTTATGAATTGGCGTTGGCTTATAGCAAACAGCGAAAAGCATTTGGGAAAGAAATTATGCACCACCAAGCCATTCAATTTAAACTAGCCGATATGGCCACTAGAATTGAAGCAGCCCGTTTACTTTGTTTAAAAGCTGCTTGGGAAAAGGATAATGGAATGGACTATACCTTAAGTTCTTCTATGGCTAAAGTATATGCTTCTGAAACCGCCATGTGGACCACCACAGAAGCCGTTCAAATTCATGGAGGATATGGTTTTGTAAAAGAATACCATGTGGAGCGCTTGATGCGCGATGCTAAAATTACCCAGATCTATGAGGGTACCAGTGAAGTGCAAAGAATTGTGATTAGCCGTTCTATTTTAAAATAATCGATTGGGAAATATGCCAGTAGCGATAGAAAAATACCAAGAGATTAAATCTTTTTTAGATAATAAGCAAGTAGCATTGGTTGCTGTTAGCAAAACCAAACCCCAAGAAGATATTCAAGAATTATATGCATTGGGTCAGAGAGATTTTGGCGAGAACTATGTTCAAGAATTGGTAGAAAAAGAAGCCGTATTGCCCAAGGATATTCACTGGCATTTTATTGGTCATTTGCAATCCAATAAAGTAAAATATATAGCTCCTTTTGTACACTTGATTCATGGAGTAGATAGTTTTAAATTATTGGTAGAAATTAATAAACAGGCTGCTAAAAATAATAGGGTTATCTCCGTTTTATTACAAATGCATATTGCCAAAG
>NCHJ01000014.1:38050-42164 GCA_002256765.1 Bacteroidetes bacterium 24-39-8 | reverse complement strand
CAGTTAGACTAAAGCTAAAAAGCAAGACCAATAGCCATTTTAATTTTATAAAATTATAGTGAGGTTTTTGCATGATTTCTAAATAGTTGCCAAAAATAGTCTTTACTCACTTAAAACCCACAGCTCTTAGAATCAGTTTTTAGTTTTCTCTAATTTCTTATATTTAAATCCTAAATGCCGTTATATGACTCCTTTTCTTGGTGAACTGCTTGGTTCTGCTATTTTATTAATTCTTGGTCAGGGTGTGGTTGCCAATGTGGTACTTCCCAAAACCAAAGGAAATGGAGGCGGTTTAATTGCCATAACCCTTGGATGGGGAATGGCAGTATTTGTTGCGGTTTATTGTGTTTCTGCTGCTAGTGGGGCGCATTTAAATCCTGCAGTCACCATCGCGCTAGCCATTACGGGTAAATTTGAATGGTCCTTGGTGCCTTCTTATCTATTGGCCCAGCTCTTGGGTGCCATGTTGGGTTCTACCATTTCTTGGTTTCAATATCGTCAGCATTTTGATGAACAAGCCAGTGCAGCTGATAAATTAGCTTGTTTTGCCACTAGCCCCGCCATAAAAGGGGTAGGTCATGCGCTTTTTAGTGAAGCCATTGGCACTTTTGTACTCATTATTGGCGGATTAATGGTGATCAAAGGCTCTAATAGCCTTGGTCCTCTAGATGCCCTTCCCGCCGGTTTATTGGTGTTGGCCATTGGTCTAAGTTTGGGTGGGGTTACCGGATACGCCATTAATCCAACCAGGGATCTGGGTCCTAGAATCATGCACAGCATACTACCAATCAAGGGAAAGGGTGGCAGCGATTGGGGTTATGCCTGGATTCCGGTAGTTGGGCCAATCATTGGGGCGGTCTTAGCGGCCCTCTTGTATCAAGTATTATCTGCCTAAAGCGGCAATTGGAAGAATTTGTGTAAAAAATCGCCAGATTTTATGCAAAATCAGCTTTTTTGAAACGTTCTATCCCTTACCTTTGCGGCCAAATCAAGATATGTTTTTGATTGGATTTTAGTACATTTTTAAACCTATATATCTCTCCAGAAATGGCAACAAAAGGTAAAATCAAACAGATTATTGGTGCGGTAGTTGACGTACATTTTCCAGACGACAACACCCTTCCTGAGATTTTCAACGCGTTGGAAATCACCAAAGAAAACGGCGATAAGCTGGTTTTGGAAGTGCAACAACACCTTGGTGAAGACAGTGTTCGTACCATTGCAATGGACGGAACAGAAGGTCTGGTTCGTGGAATGGAAGTAATTGACACTGGTAAAGCTATTGCTATGCCAACTGGTCCATTGGTAAATGGCCGTTTGTTCAATGTTACTGGTGACGCCATTGATGGTTTGCCACAAGTAAGTAAAGAAAATGGTCGTCCTATTCACAATAAGCCACCATTATTTGAAAACCTAAGTACTGCTTCTGAGATCCTATATACAGGTATCAAAGTAATTGACTTGATTGAGCCATACGCAAAAGGTGGTAAGATTGGTCTATTTGGTGGTGCGGGTGTAGGTAAAACCGTATTGATTCAAGAATTAATCAACAATATTGCCAAAGGCCATGGTGGTCTTTCTGTATTTGCTGGTGTGGGTGAGCGTACTCGTGAGGGTAATGACTTGTTGCGTGAGATGATTGAAGCAGGTATCATGAACTATGGTGAAGCTTTCAAACATAGCATGGAAGAAGGTGGATGGGATTTGAGCAAAGTAGATATGGAAGGTTTGAAAGAATCTAAAGCTACTTTCGTGTTTGGTCAAATGAACGAACCTCCAGGAGCCCGTGCTCGTGTGGCTTTGAGCGGTTTGACTATTGCGGAATACTTCCGTGATGGCGATGGTACTGGAAAAGGTAAAGACATCTTATTCTTCGTAGATAATATCTTCCGTTTCACACAAGCTGGTTCTGAAGTATCTGCCCTATTGGGTCGTATGCCTTCAGCGGTAGGTTATCAGCCTACATTGGCTACTGAAATGGGTCTGATGCAAGAGCGTATCACTTCTACCAAAAATGGTTCTATTACCTCTGTACAGGCGGTATACGTGCCTGCGGATGACTTGACTGACCCTGCTCCTGCAACAACATTTGCTCACTTGGACGCCACTACGGTATTAAGCCGTAAGATTGCGGATTTGGGTATCTATCCTGCGGTGGATCCATTGGATTCTACTTCAAGGATCTTGACCCCAATGATTGTGGGTGACTTGCACTACGATTGCGCCAACCGTGTTAAATTGATCTTACAACGTTATAAGGAATTGCAAGATATCATTGCCATCTTGGGTATGGATGAATTGAGCGATGACGATAAAATGACCGTACAACGTGCTCGTAAAGTGCAGCGTTTCTTGTCTCAGCCTTTCTTTGTGGCCGAGCAGTTCACTGGTTTGAAAGGTGTGTTTGTAGACATCAACGATACCATTAGAGCATTCAACGCCATCATGGATGGTGAAGTAGATGAGTATCCAGAAGCTGCCTTTAACTTGGTAGGTACTTTGGAAGATGCTATTGAGAAGGGTAAGAAAATGATGGATGCTGCTAAAGCTTAATTTTTATGAACGTAGAAATATTAACACCCGAAAAAAAGCTGTTTAGCGGTGAAGTTTATGGCGTTCAATTGCCAGGCATCACGGGTCTTTTTGAAATACTTGACAAACACGCACCCTTGGTTTCTGCCTTGGGTAAGGGTAATGTCAAAATTTTAAAAGACAAAAACAGTTTTGAAAACTTTTCCATTCAGGGAGGTTTTGTAGAAGTCTTAGACAATAAGGCAACAGTATTGGTAGAAGGTGCAGTAGCATTATAAACCAAGTCTAACATAAGTAGAGCCCTCGGCATTTGTCGGGGGCTTTTTTGTTTGCATTTATGAGTGTAATATATTTCGGCATTTTTTTTCTAAAAAAAATATTGGTTAAATCAAAAAATTAAAAATCATGCCGATCAAGTTTAAGAAATGTTTGTTTTAATGTTTCAATATTATAGCCAATGATTTAACTACCTTTAATCTAGTTAGATTTTGTACATAAAAAAACGAATTGGTATGAATAAGGAATCCAAAATTTATATTGCTGGACATAATGGAATGGTTGGAACGGCAATCAAAAGATTATTACATAAAAACGGGTATGTTAATGTTTTTTCAAAACCCTCAACCGAATTAGATTTAAAAAATCAAAATGATGTAAATTCTTTTTTTGAAAAAGAAAAACCCGAATATGTAATTCATGCAGCTTCTAAAGTTGGTGGGATTATTGCTAATAATACATACAGAGCAGATTTCATATATGAGAACCTAATGATGGAAGCAAATGTTATACATGCGTCATATTTGAATAATGTGAAAAAATTATTGTTCCTTGGGTCTTCTTGTATTTATCCTAAATTAGCCCCACAACCTTTAAAAGAAGAATATTTATTGGCCGGGTATCTTGAACCAACAAATCAACCTTATGCGGTTGCTAAAATTGCAGGTATAGAAATGTGCGATGCTTACCGTGCACAATATGGATGTAATTTTATTTCTGTGATGCCTACAAATCTGTACGGTCCTAACGATAAATATGATTTAGAAAGATCTCATGTTTTGCCTGCATTGTTGCGTAAATTTATCACTGCTAAAAGGAATAAATCTTCTGAAGTCATTTTGTGGGGAACAGGGAAGCCAAGAAGGGAATTTATGCATGTAGATGATCTAGCGAAAGCTTGTTATTTTCTAATGAATAATTACAATGAAACTGGTGTAATTAATGCAGGTGTTGGAGAAGATATTAGCATTTTTGAATTGGCTGAAAAGGTGAAAAAATTAGTGGGTTATGAAGGTGAATTAATTTGGGATACAACAAAGCCAGATGGAACTCCTCAGAAATTACTGGATGTAAGTAAAATCAATAATTTAGGATGGAAAGCTAAAATTGATTTAGATGAAGGCCTTGCAGATGTTTATGAATCAATAAAGGATGTTAAATGGGAATAATGCTTTCAACTTGTGAAATAGCATACAAAGGAATATTGGTTAACCATTCCTCTGCTCTATAATTTGACAGGGAAAACCTCCAACAGATGGCGGGTTTAAATTTTGTTGCATAGATTTTTAAACTCTTGGCCATTAGA
>NCHJ01000014.1:0-37908 GCA_002256765.1 Bacteroidetes bacterium 24-39-8 | reverse complement strand
TCCAATTGAATCACAAAATCTACTTCAGCCATAGATTGTGGAATGGTCCAATAATAGGGCTTGATACCCAAGCTTTTTAGTTGTTGTAGGCAAAATTGTTCTGTGAGTGACCCTTTAAATTCTTGAAATAATTCATTGTTTTGCAATATGGTTTTTGGGTCAATCTTGCCCATGGCAGATAGTAAGCCGGTATCATGCAAATACAACTTAAAATCATTTAGGTCTTCATAAGCCGATAAGGGAATATTGGGTTTGCTAATTCTGGTAACCTTATGTACCAAGCCAGCATCACTCAACCATGCTAATGCTAATTCAAAATCTTTTGCTCTGGCTCCTGTTCTTAAACTGCTATATAGAAACTTGCTGTTTTCCTTTGCTAATTGTGCTGTAATGGATTGCCAAACCATTCTAATTCTAGGTACTATTTGGTTGGGTGCGTGTTTTGAAAAGTCTTGTTCGTAGGCATTTAATATGGTTTCTTGAATGGATCTTGCTATAGTAAAATCATTGTGTTGAACAAAACTGCTCACCACTTCTGGCATTCCTCCAATAAAATAATATTGTTTTAATTGGGTGATTAATTTGTCTTTGAAACTGTTCATCATTTCCCAATCCATTGTTTTCAATAATTGAACCAGCGCTTCCTGTTTATTTGCTAAAAGGAACTCTTGAAAATTCATGGGATAAAGATCTAAGAAGTTAACTTTGCCCACAGGAAAGGATTGATTGGCATGCATGGCAACCCCTAACAAGGAGCCAGCAGCAATGATGGCAATTTGAGGGGCATTCTCTTGAAAATACTTTAGAGAAGTCAATGCCGCAGGACATTCTTGAATTTCGTCAAAAACAATTAATGCTGATTCAAGTTGGATACTGATTCCTGTTTCTATACTAAGGGCTAGTAAAATTCTTGGAATCTCAAAGCCCTGTTGGAAAATAGTATGAATTTGCTTGGATGCTTCAAAATTGATATAAACCAATTGGTTAAACTCATTTTTGCCAAACTCCTTCATCAGCCAGGTTTTGCCAACCTGTCTAGCTCCCCTGAGAATCAAGGGTTTTCTATTGGGGCTATTTTTCCAATCAACCAACTGTTGATAGGCAATTCTTTTCATAACTAGTATTTAGTGTAGTAAAAATACATAAATTCGTACGAATAAATGTAGTTACACCACACTTTTATTGACCAATATGCTTTTTGCACATGAAATCTAACAAAAAAGTCTATCTACTCTTAGCCGGCATGATTGGTGTGCTGATTGCCGCTTATTTTCTATTTGTATACGTGTTTCCCAGCATTGCTATTAAGTTTGTCTCAGAAGATCGGGAAATTACCATGGGAAATGAATTATACCATCAGTGGGTGGCCAACCAAGAAATCAATCAAACGGCTACCAATGCCATACAGGATTTTGCCAATCAATTAAAACTCTCTAGAAATTATCCCATAAAGGTTACGGTGGTCAATGCAGAAGAAGTAAACGCTTTTGCCATGCCCGGTGGGCATATTGTGGTGAATTCAGGTCTGTTAGAAAAATTGTATAAGCCAGAATCCCTTGTGGCTTTATTGGGGCATGAGGCATCGCATATTAACAAGCGCCATAGTCTCCACAATATTTTGGAATCTATGAGCACCGGATTTCTCCTGTCTTTTTTAACCCGCTCTAGCGGTGGCATTTCTCAGTTTGTCATAGGCAATGCCAACGCTTTGCGAGAGCTGCATTATTCCAGACAATTAGAGGCTGAAGCCGATAGGGAAGGCATGATGATCATGGAAAGGAATAAAGTTGACCCCAAGGGAATGCTAGCCCTCATGCAAACCTTGAAAGACGTAGACGAGGAAAACGGCATGCCGCAGATTTCTTTTTTGAGCACCCACCCACTCACCGATGATCGCATCCGCGATGCGGAAACCTATCTTATACTCCATCCCTTTGAAGCGAGTAAGGAGTTGAATTGGAGTTTGATATATGCTTGGAGAGGAATTAAAGGCGCTACTAAAAAAGAAGAATAAACAGCCCCGGCCACCTGAACTTACAGTCACTTATTACATCGGCCCCCGGCCAACCAACCTGCCCGCACCTACCCAATCCACCTCCACCAAATCACACTGACCAGCGGACACATGATCTCACCGTCACTACCCCGATCTCGCGGCCACCCAATCCACCTCCACTGCAATGTCTATTAATCCCTCAAGTGTATATACTTTTTCAGAAATTAAATTTAAGGCCGTTTTTATACTAGAACAAGTATAAATCAGGGGGTATTTTTTTATACTAGAACAAGTATAATTCTTGGGTGATTTTTATACTAGAACGTGTATAAAATAGAAGGGTCGTTTTTATACTAGAACAAGTATAAAAACGGGGCTTTTTTAAAAATCGAAAAAGCAAGTACGGTTTTGCCTCTAACATACTCAGTCCTAGAGTCACTTCTCACTGATTGGTGCACCCTCCCGGAACGGCGCCAATTTCTTGCAAATTTAAAATGATTCTTTAAATTATTTAAAACAATAGCTTATATTTGCAAAGTGAATAGAATTCCCCGTCATATCAAACCCCAACTTTTAGAGGCTTTAAGACTAAGCCCCGTGGTGTTTTTAAATGGGGCAAGACAGACTGGTAAAAGCACTTTGGTTCACCAAATTGCATCCCAAATTGGACGCGATGGAGCTTCTGCCTCCTATGTTACTTTTGACAGGCCCACGGCAATGGCAGCGGCAACTGCTGCTCCAGAAGCTTTTTTGGAAGCCTATCCAAAACCTTTGATAATTGATGAAGTTCAAATGGTTCCGGATCTTTTTAGGGCTTTGAAAGTGGTGGTTGATGAAGATAGATTGGCGGACAAAGGGCTAATTAATGGAAATTTCTTGTTAACAGGATCTGCAAATATTCTGTCTTTACCAAAATTGTCAGACCCTTTAGTAGGTAGGATGAACGTACTTACTTTATACCCATTTACAACTGCAGAAGCTAGTCAAGGAATGGGTAACGGGCTTGCGCGATTGATGCAATTTGACTTCAATGGCATTTCTGATAGAGGTATTAAATTAGTAGATGCAATACAATTAGCTGGGTTCCCTGAAATTCATCAAAAGCCAGAAGCCGAAAGAACAATATGGATGGATAGTTATATTACAACCATACTTCAAAGAGACGTTAAACAAATTGCTGAATTAGAAAAAAGTGCTGTTTTACCTCAGCTCTTACGCATCTTGGCCGCAAGGGCCGGAGGATTATTGAATGATTCAGATATTGCCCGTGAAATAGGACTAACATCGGTTACTACAAAAACCTATCGCCATATTTTGCAAATGATGTTTCTGACATTTAATATTAATCCATGGCATAGAAATATTGGCAAACGATTGGTTAAAGCTCCAAAGGGGTATATGATTGATACATGCCTGCTCTGTCATATGTTAGACCTTAGCCTTTCAGATATTGCCATTAATAAACCTGATCTATTTAAACATATTCTAGAGAACTATATAGCTACAGAAATTTTAAAGCAATTAAATAATTCTAAGATTAATACAGGGTTGTATCATTTTAGAACCAGCGATGGTAAAGAAGTTGATTTTATATTGGAGAAACCTGATGGATCTGTTTTTGCCATTGAAGTAAAGAAATCTGAATCACTTTCTATGAATGACTTTAAGGGTATTCAAGTGTTTGCAGAACTTACGGGTAAGGATTTTATAGGAGGTATTGTTTTATACGCAGGAAAAGAAGTAGTCCCCTTTGGTACTAACCTTTGGGCCGTGCCTTTTTATATGCTGTGGCAATAAATTTATTACCCACCCCGGCCTGCGGCCACCCCTCCCAAGAGGGGATGTTAGTTTAGTTGCGGGTCCAGGGGATAGTTGGGCATTTGCTGATATTCACCACCAAGGTCCTTGAGAGATTCTTTCCAGATTTGGTCTACCTGTTTCATAAAAATCAGGCGTTTATTCCCATCGCGGACAATCCAGCTTTTTTCTTCCAGCTCGCCTTCAAGTTGTCCCTCGCCCCAGCCACTATAGCCTATAAAGAATCGGATCTCTGATTGGTCTATCTCTTCTGTCTTGATGCCCTTGACTACTTCCACAAAATCGCCTCCCCAGTAAATACCGTCAATAATTTCAACGCCCCCTAATTGGTCTGGGCAGCGATGGATAAAATGAATACTGTCTTTTTGAACAGGCCCACCTTTGAAAACGGGGAATTGGCAACCTTCTAGATCCGCCACATAATCGCCCAACACGCCTTTATGGGGCTTGTTCAAAACAAAACCAAAACTACCCTCTACCATATGTTCGCAGAGCAAGATCACCGTGCGCTGAAAATTTGGGTCCTTCAAAAAGGGATCCGAAATGAGCAAAATGCCTGAACTGGGTGCTTCCATGCGGAAAAATTAGTAAAAGGAGGGGATATTTTACAAAAAAAACAATCCACATTTTGCCGTTAAAATGCTGATAAATAGCGCAAAACGAAGCGCAGCCAATATTTCAATCCATTATATTTGTGTCAATGAAGCGAACTTTCCCTGTCATCATCGTACTGATTTCTCTCTCTTTGCTAGGATTGCTACTCTTGCAGGGCTCTTGGTTAAAAAACCTCTTAGAAGTGAGAGAAGTGCAGCTCTACAATAAAATCAGTTCTGAAGGATATAGGGTAGCGGAGGATTTGTACAAATCCGTTTATGGTGCAAAAATTATGCGCCCCCGTCAAGGCGGCATTGGTTTTAATTCTGGTTTCCACTTACGCTTATTAAAGCCACCAACCATTGATGAAAAATTCTCTGCCCAAGAAGTTAAAGTAAAACTGGAGAAAGTATTTGTGACTAAGGAGTGGAGTAACTTGAAATTTGAGTTTGCCATTATATCGCCCACGGCAGAATTAGAAATGATGTCTTCGGATTTTGAAACTGCTTTTAAAGATACCATCAACAACAAACAAATTGTAATTCCCATTTTTCCAAATTCAGAAAATAGTTTGGACGATGCGGCTTCTTACGAACAACTCATTGTCATCATTCCCAATTATGAAGAACAGGTATGGGCATCGCTGCGATGGATTATTATAGTAGCTGCTGTCTTTATGATCATCATTATTACGGCATTCTATGTTACAGTAAGGTCACTCTTGAATCAGAAAAAACTCTCTGAAATTAAGAGCGATTTTATCAATAACATGACCCACGAATTTAAAACACCTTTGGCCACAATTTCTTTAGCAGTAGACGCTATACGCAATGAAAAAGTGCGCAACAATCCTGAGAAGATGAACTACTTCAGTGGGATTATCAAGGAAGAAAATATTCGCATGAACAAGCACGTAGAAACCATTCTGCAAGCGGCTTTGATGGAAAAACAAGAATTGGAATTAAAGCGTGAAGAAACGCATATGCACGATATGCTTGATCAAGTATTGGAGAATTACCAATTGCAATTACAAAACAAGAATGGTCAAGTGACTAAGCTCTACAATGCCAAGAATGATCTGACCAGTGTAGACCCCGTTCACTTTAGTAATCTGCTCTCTAATTTAGTAGACAACGCCATTAAATATTCAAAAGAAACCATTGAATTAAAAATCTCTACGCATAGCACCAATAAGCAATTAGTGATTCGCATTGAAGACAATGGAATTGGTATGAGCAAGGAGACCGTGAAACGCGTCTTTGAAAAATTCTATCGCGCACACACAGGCAACCTTCACAATGTAAAAGGTTTTGGTCTTGGTATGAGTTATGTGAAAACAGTGATTGATGCACACAAAGGCAAAATCCGCGTTGAAAGTACCGTTGGCAAAGGCTCAGCGTTTACCATTGAAATTCCATTAACCTAATTAGTTCCCCTAACGATTGTAGATCAAAGAAAATTGTCCTACCGTTTACGGGAAGGGTGACCGCTGTTCAAATTCACATTTAGTTCCCCTACCGTTCACGGGAGGGGTGACCACAGGCCGGGGTGGGTACTGTTTTTCGAGATTTCAAAAACGCCTCATTTTTATACTTGTTCTAGTATAAAAACACCCCTTCTATTTTATACACGTTCTAGTATAAAATGCTTCCAAAAATTATACTCGTTCAAGTATAAAAACCCTCCCTAAGATTATACTCGTTCTAGTATAAAATAGACACCCCTGATTTATACTTGTTCTAGTATAAAAATGGACTAAAATATTTTTTCCGAAAAATCAATATCCACTTTACGCAAACGTAAATTGAATCTACCTTAAGTGAAACGATTTTATACTAGATTTTTTCAAGTCCCCATATTTATTTATTCATTAATAGTTAATTACTTTTTATTTAGTTCCGCTATAAAGAATCATTTATGAAAGATTCATTTTGAATAAATTATCGTATTGTATAACTTTACACAACAATCCAATGATTGTATCATTTGACACTAACTTTCTTGGTTATCATTGATCAGAATTTATGAAAAGGGCTATCAATAAACTTACCCATCCAGGAGAACTTTTAAAAGAAGAGATTATAAAAGCCAATAATCTCTCCATTACAGCGGTAGCTGAAATGCTTGGTGTTACTAGAGCTGCCTTATCAAATGTTCTTAATGAAAAAGCTGCAATTAGCCCACTCATGGCATTAAGGATAGCTAAAGTGTTTGGTGGTAACGCAGAGCTTTGGGTAAGAATGCAAGCCACTTATGACTTAAGAATTGCTGAGAAGAAAATGAAAGGCATTCAATTAAAGCCGTATGTTTTTCAAGTGGCTTAAGATACATTCCAAATCAAACAGCCATCTCCATAACTCAAAAACCGAAAATCATTTTTCATAGCATGGTCATAGAGGTCTTTCCATTTATCTCCAATCAAAGCGGATACTAATAATAAAAGTGTTGACTGTGGCTGATGAAAATTGGTGATTAGGCCACTGCAAATACGGAACTGATATCCTGGTGCAATGATGATTTGTGTTTTGGTAATTAGTCTAATTAACTGAAGCGCTTTCATCCATTGAAGCAATGATGCTAAAGCGATGCTCGCCGGAATTACCTCATTTCTTTCATAAGGATCCCATTGATACACGGCAAGTTCAGCTAGACTAATACTTGGATTAGAAATTGTCTTGCCCCCCAACCAATACAAGCTTTCCAATGTGCGCATAGAAGTTGTTCCTACTGGAACTATCGGATCGCCCAAGCGGCTCAGTAAATTTTCAATAAAAGAAATAGATACATCAATAAACTCTGCGTGCATCTCGTGATCCTGCATCGCGTCAGCTTTTACTGGCTTAAAAGTGCCGGCACCAACATGCAGGGTTACAAAATCTTTCTGAATCCCTTTTGAAGCAAGACTTGCAAATACGCCTTCCGTAAAATGCAAACCAGCAGTAGGTGCTGCAACGGAACCATCGTGTTTGGCATAAACGGTTTGATATCGCTCCGCGTCAGAATTTTCTGCTTGCCTATTTAAATAGGGTGGAAGTGGAATCAAACCCGCAATATGCAATAGCTCCGCAAAACTCATTTGCTCATTACTCCAACTAAATTCTATTAAATAAGCTTCCGCTCCTTGTGCAACACGGCGGGCCCTGAGCGTGATGGTTTGTCCTTGATCAATGATGGTTTTCTCTAAAAATTCCTCCTTCCATTTTTTTGCCCCGCCCACCAAACATTTCCATTGAACGGTTCCTTTTTGCAGCATCGCGGTGGTAATATCTGCATAGGATTCATCCGGTTCAAGACAAAACAGCTCAATCACCCCACCGGTAGGTTTTTGGAAAAGGATCCTGGCTTCTACCACTTTGGTATTATTAAAGACAAGAAAGCTGTTAGCGGGTAAGTGTTGGGCCAAATTCAGGTATTGGTCTATTTGATAAGGCTGATTGGCTATCAATAATTTACTCTGATCGCGGTTGTCCAAGGGAAACTTGGCAATCCGTTCATCGGGAAGCTCATAACTATAGTCCTTGATCTGTATTTTCTTTACCTGCTCCGCTAACATGGCCGTGAAGTTAAATGCCCACTACCACTTTTTACCACTTTTTGGGGTTCAAATCTGCTTTTTTGATCAAAATCATCTCAAAAACGCCCTGTTTTAGGCTAATTCACGGGTTATCCACAGCTAATCACAGGTTATTCACCTGCTGATTCTTCCATTTTGGCTGTAAGTCTTTACTAGTATGCATTTGAGGGCTGCCAGACTTGTGGATAAATACAAACGCCTTAAATCACCATTTAAAGTGGGAAAAAGTGTTATTTTGTGTCAACAAGTGGTAAAAAATAGAAAACTTACTCACAAATGCAAGGATTTCACGGAGAATATGAAGCAACGGTAGACGCGAAAGGTCGCTTCTTGCTCCCTGGTACGCTGAAAAAGCAGTTACCGGAGGGCGAGAGTAGATTCATTCTCAGCCGTGGTTTTGAAAAATGTCTCACGTTATATCCATTGAAAAGTTGGGAAGTTATTATTACCAAGATTGCCCAGTTGAATGATTTTGACCCTAAGGTACGCCAATTCCGCCGTCAGTTTTTGGGTGGAGCTACTGAAGTGGAACTGGATAACGCCGGCAGAATGTTGTTGCCGGGTTCTCTCAGGGAATTTGCCGGACTGGGCAAGGATATTGTTTTGGCTGCAGCACTAGACCGTTTTGAAATCTGGGATGCCGCTAAATACAATCAGCTCTTTGAAGATTTTTCATCAGATGCATTTAGCAGTCTGGCTCAGGAAGTGATGGCAAACATGGATCAGAAAAACGGTTTAATCTAAACCATGAATCAGATCCCCGCCAATGACTACCACGTGCCTGTTCTGTTTCAGGAATGCATAGACGCTTTGGCCATAAAGGCCGATGGGGTTTATGTGGATTGCACTTTTGGTGGCGGTGGTCATAGCAGGGGCATCTTGCAACAGCTTGGTCCAAAAGGAAAATTGTTTGCCTTTGACCAAGACGCCGATGCCAAACAGAATATTCCTGAAGACGATAGGATTGTGTTTGTGCCCGCCAACTTCCGTCACTTGCAACGCTTTTTGCGTTTACACAAAGTGACCAAGGTAGACGGAATTCTTGCTGACCTGGGTGTGAGCAGTTTTCAGTTTGACGAGGGTGAGCGCGGATTTTCTATTCGTTTTGAAGGTCCCTTAGACATGCGGATGGATAGGCGTCAAGCGCTTTCTGCAGCAACCATTGTAGCTACTTATACAGAACAGCAATTGCACAAATTGTTTGAACAATATGGAGAAGTGACTAATAGTATCACATTGGCCAAACAGATTGCACAGCATCGCAAACACTTGCCAGCAAATACTATTCAGCAGTTCAAGGCTTTGATTGCGCCAGTGGTAAAAGGGAATCCCAATAAGTATTTGGCGCAAGTGTTTCAGGCTTTGAGAATGGAAGTGAATGACGAGATGGGATCGCTCAAAGAAATGCTGGAACAAGTGCCTGCCGTGTTGAATGAGGGTGGAAGAGTGGCCGTGATTACGTTTCACTCTATTGAAGACAGGATGGTGAAGAATTTTTTTAAACAAGGAACTTTTGAAGAGGTGCAGGATAATCCCTTAATCTCTATAGATAAAGAACAGATCTTAAAAATCATTACCAAGAAACCCATTACCGCTTCAGATGAAGAACTAAAGCGCAATAGCAGAAGCAGGAGTGCCAAGCTAAGGGTTGCGGAGCGATATTAAAAAAAGAGAATGTCTGAACAAACAACAAATACTGGTACCAACAAGAACCCTTTAAAGGGTCTGTTTAACTATCAGTGGATTGTGAAGAATATTCCTTTTTTTCTTTTTCTGACTGGTTTGGCGGTGCTCTATATAGCCAACGGTCATAACGCTGATAGAATAGTGCGCAATATTAATAATACCAATAAAGAATTAAAGGAATTACAGTTTGAATACAAGACGTTGAAAAGCGAATTGATGTTCAGGAGTGAAGAAGCGGAAGTACTAAAAGCGGCTACGCCATTGGGGTTGAAGATCAGTAGGGAGACGCCGCAACGATTGAAGTAGTGAAGAGATAAGAGTGAAGAGTGAAGAGGGGAGGAAAGTGAAGAGTGAAGAGTGAAGAGTGAAGAGAGGAAGAAGAAGAAGAAAGTGAAGAGATAAGAGTGAAGAGATAAAAGTGAAGAGTGAAGAATGGAAGGAAGAAGAAGAAAGTGAAGAGTGAAGAGAGGAGGAGAAAGTTTAGAGTTTTTGAGTTGATACAATAGTTTTTAATCTGGTTGAACAACCGTACCGTACATGGAAGTGAAGCGCGACATACTCTGGAGGGTCTATCTCAGTTATATACTGGTGATAGGGGTCTGCATCGCCATCTTTGGAAAGGCGGTGTACATTCAGCAAGTGCAGGGTGAGCACTGGAGAAGCATGAGCGACAGCCTTCACCAGCGCATTGATTCTATTGAAGCCGAGCGTGGTACCATCTACAGTGAAGACGGACAAATGCTTAGTACCAGCATTCCCCAATTTGATTTATTCATAGATTTTCGCGTGGAATGGTTACATGAAAAAAGTGGCATTCACTTCCGCGAAAATCTAGACTCCCTCTCCTTTTATTTATCCAACCTCTTCAAAGATCGTTCTGCAGAAGGCTACAAGCAATGGTTAATGGAAGCTTATAAAGAGAACGAGCCTTATCTAGAATTACACAAGAAAACATCTTATAGAGAATACGAACAACTCAGAAAATTTCCGCTCTTCAGAGACGGGAGGTACAAGAGTGGTTTGATTGTGAACGAAAGAAGTATTCGCCTCAATCCTTATGGTATTCTGGCTTTTAGAACCATTGGTCTAGACAGGGCTTCTTCTAAAGTGGGTTTAGAAAAAACCTACGATAGCTTGTTAAAAGGTAGAGAAGGAAAGCAGTGGGTAAGAACCATTGCAGGTGGTGTAAAAGTGCCCATTAATGATGACTATATTATTGAACCAGAAACAGGCAAAGACATTGTAAGCACCATTGATGTATTCATTCAAGAGATTGCTGAGAACGCACTCATGAAGATGATGGAGAAGAATGAAGCAGAACATGGATGCGCCATTGTCATGGAAGTAAAGACTGGAAAAATCAAAGCCATTGCCAATTTGGGTAAGAAGCCAAATGGTGGCTATTGGGAAGATTATAACTATGCCATTTCTACTACCGAGCCAGGGTCAACTTTCAAGTTGGCTACCATGATGGCTTTGTTAGAAGACAAAAAGATCAACCTCAATACCATGGTAGATCTTGAAGGTGGTATCTGGAGAGTGGCTGGTCAAACCGTGTATGATTCAGAGCAATCGGGTCATAGAGACGTAACAGCTAAACAAGCTTTTGAACTGAGTTCCAATGTGGGTATGGCTAAATTGGTATCAGCCCATTATAGTGGTCAGCCTTCTCAATTTATCAATCGCTTAAAGCAAATGCAGATGGATACCCTTACCGGTATTGATCTTATTGGTGAAGGGCGTGCTACTATTTACAAACCTGGTCAAAAAATGTGGGGTCCTACTACCATGCCTTGGATGGCATTTGGTTATAACCTACAGATCTCTCCCTTGCAAACCCTGGCTTTATACAATGCTGTGGCCAATCAAGGAAAAATGATGCGTCCATACCTGGTGTCAAGTGTGCGAGAAGAAGGTGTGCTCTTGAAAAATATGGATCCCATTGTAGTGCGTGAAAAAGTTTGTAGTGACCAAACACTGGCACAATTAAGAGAATGTTTAGAAGGGGTTTGCATAGCAGGTACCGCAAAAGAATTGTTTAAGACAAGTTTGTTTCCTGTTGCAGGAAAAACAGGTACTGCCTTAGTAGCCAATGGCAATAAAGGCTACGCCGATAAAATTTATCAGTCCTCTTTTGCTGGATATTTTCCCGCAGATAATCCCCAATATACTTGTGTGGTTGTGATCAAGAACAAACCACATGCAGCCGTATTCTATGGCGGATCTGTTGCAGGTCCTGTGTTTAAAGAAATTGCTGATCGCTTGTATAGTACTTATGTAAAAGGTGGTAAAAATGAGTTGAATAAAAAACGCTTGGATAGTTCTATCATGAGTTATGCTGGTTCAAGAAAAGACATGGCCAGGGTCATGGGCAAATTGAAAATGGGCTTTAGGGATTCGGCTTCTAATGCAGCGTATGTAGCTGTTAAAGGGGAAGCGCGTGACTTAGTAGTTACAGCAAAATCAACACCCTTAAACCTGATGCCAGAATTAAACGGCATGGGTTTAAAAGACGCGGTGTATGTATGTGAAAATATGGGTTTGAAATTAAATATACGCGGGAAGGGAAAGGTAATGGCACAATCCATTACAGCTGGTCTTCCTGTGGTAAAAGGACAACTAGTAGAAGTAGAACTTAATTAATAACAATGGCTAAGCTGCAAGACATATTGTACAAAGTTCACCTCAAAGAAGTGCATGGTAGCACTGACTTAGAAGTGTCCGGTATACAAATTGATTCACGCAAAGTGACTACTGGTAATGTATTTGTAGCCATTAAAGGTGAATTGAGCGATGGTCATAGCTATATAGGCAAAGCCATTGAACTGGGAGCCATTGCTATTATATGCGAAGAATTACCTGCACTATTTCATGATGGTATTACTTATTTACAAGTGGCCAATAGTCATGAAGCCGTAGCTTATATGGCGCATGAATTCTTTGGTGCACCTAGCAAGCATTTAAAATTGGTGGGTGTAACTGGAACCAATGGTAAAACAACTATTGCTACTGTTTTATTTAAACTATTTAGTCAACTGGGGTACAAATGCGGTTTGGTAAGCACCGTGCAAAACCAAATTGCAGATCAAATAATTCCATCAACCCATACCACACCAGACGCGGTAAGCTTGAATGCTTTATTGCGTCAGATGTTAGACGCGGGTTGTACCCATGTATTCATGGAATGTAGCAGTCATGCTATACACCAACACAGAATTACGGGACTTGATTTTACAGGTGCTTTGTTTAGCAATATCAGCCATGACCATTTAGATTATCACAAAACTTTTGAAGCTTATATCAAGGCCAAAAAAGCATTTTTTGATCATCTGAGCACATCGGCCTTTGCCATATCCAATGCCGATGACAAGCGCGGTGCTGTTATGTTACAAAACACTCCCGCCAAGCAATATTATTATAGCTTAAAAACCATGGCTGCTTTCAAGGGTAAGATCTTGGAAAATGGTTTGCAAGGTTTGGTGATGACAGTGAATGAGAAAGAAGTGCATTTTATGCTCATTGGAGAATTCAATGCTTACAATATTCTAGCCATTTATGGAGCGGCTGTTTGCTTGGGTGAGAATCCTGAGCAGGTGCTTACCGTGTTGAGTTCTTTGAGCAGTGCAGAAGGCAGATTTGATTATATCATTAGTGCCAACAAAGTTATTGGTATTGTGGATTATGCGCATACGCCCGATGCTTTGGAAAATGTGTTAGGAACCATTAAGAAATTACGCAAAGGCTATGAGCAAGTAATTACCGTTGTTGGTTGCGGTGGCGATAGAGACAAAACCAAAAGACCCATCATGGCTGAAGTAGCTGCTAGTTTGAGTGACAAACTCATCCTGACCAGTGATAATCCTAGAACAGAAGACCCTGAGCAGATCTTGAGAGACATGGAAGTAGGTTTGAATTCTGCTGCCAAAAGAAAGACGGTAACCATTGCAGACAGAAGAGCTGCCATTGAGCAAGCGGTAAAATTGGCCAAGCCTGAAGACATTATTCTGATTGCCGGAAAGGGTCATGAAAAATACCAAGACATTAAAGGTGTAAAACACGCTTTTGATGACAAAGCCATATTAAAAGAACTGTTTCAATCACCCACAAGATAAGTACCCACTATGTTATACTATTTGTTTAATTGGCTAAATAAGTCTTACCATATTCCAGGAGCAGGGCTCTTTCAATTCCTGTCTTTTAGAATTGCCATGGCAGTGGTGTTTTCATTGTTGATTGCTACCGTTTATGGTAAACGCTTGATCATGCTCTTGAAAAGACACCAGATTGGTGAATCTGTTAGAGAGTTAGGTTTAGCCGGTGAACAACAAAAGAAAGGTACCCCAACCATGGGTGGAATTATCATCCTTGTAAGTATCTTAATTCCTACAATACTATTTGCCAACCTAGACAAAGTTTATATCCGTTTGATGGTGCTTTGTACTGTATGGTTGGGGATTATTGGTTTCTTGGATGACTATTTTAAAATTCGTGCCCGCAAAGAAGCTCAGAGCAAGGGTGAAGCATATAAGAAAAAAGACAGTGATGGTTTGGCTGGTTTGTCTAAGATTATTGGACAGGTTGGTTTGGGTGCCATCATTGGACTTACCTTATACTTTAGCAATGCTGTTACGGTAGAAAGAGAAGTATTTACAAGTCCACAAGCACAATTGCAAAAAGGGGAGCGTCTAGCAAAAGACAGTAACATTTTTGTTAGAAATATTAATGGTGTTGAAAAGCGATTTGTAAAAGTTAAAACACCCATTACAACTATTCCATTTGTCAAAAATCACGAGTTCAATTATAGCCGCTTACTTACTTGGATTGGTCCTGGTGCTGAAAAATTCACTTGGGTGGTCTATGTGCTCATTGTCATTTTTATTGTAACAGCAGTGTCTAATGGTTCCAATCTTACAGATGGTCTTGACGGATTAGCTGCTGGCGTAAGTGCCATTATTGGCGCGGGTATTGGCGTCTTTGTCTATGTGAGTGGTAACTATGTCTTTGCCGATTATTTTGACGTCATGTACATTCCCAACCTTGGTGAACTATCCATTTTTGTGGGAGCATTTGTTGGGGCCTGTATTGGATTCCTTTGGTACAACGCCTATCCAGCCCAAGTGTTTATGGGCGATACTGGAAGCTTGGCATTGGGAGGCATTATTGCATCACTAGCATTTATTGTTCGCAAAGAATTGATGATTCCCATTTTCTGCGGCGTATTCTTAATTGAAGATTTGAGTGTGATTATACAAGTGAGTTATTTCAAATACACCAAGAAGAAATACGGTGAGGGCAGAAGGGTGTTTTTGATGAGTCCACTGCACCACCATTATCAGAAAAAAGGGTTTCACGAAAACAAAATAGCGTTTAGGTTCTGGATTATCACCATTCTGTTGGTGGTGGCAAGCATTGTAACGCTTAAGATAAGATAAAAGTGAAGAGTGAAGAGTGAAGAGTGAAGAAGAAGAAAGTGAAAAGTGAAGAGTGAAGAGTGAAGAGAGGAGGAAGAAGAAAGTGAAGAGTGAAGAAGAAGAAAGTGAAAAGTGAAGAGTGAAGAGTGAAGAGAGGAGGAAGAAGATAGTGAAGAGTGAAGAGTGAAGAGAGGAGGAAGAAGAAAGTTTAAAAGTTGAAAGAAAGATTAAAATGAACACAAATAGCAAACAACACAGATTAGTGATACTTGGCTCGGGAGAGAGCGGGGTAGGAGCTGCTTTGTTGGGTAAACAAAAGGGCTATGAAGTGTTTGTAAGTGATGGTGGAAAAATCAAGGATGGTTATAAAAAAGAATTAGAAGCAGCAGGGATTGCTTTTGAAGAAGGGGGGCATACAGAAGCGTTGATTTTGAATGCAGATGAGGTTTGCAAGAGTCCTGGGATTCCTGAGAAAGCGGAGATGGTGAAAAAGATTCGTGCAAAAGGAATTGAAGTGATCAGTGAAATAGAATTGGCTTATCGTTTTAAAGGCAATAGCAAAATCATTGCCATCACCGGTAGCAATGGAAAGAGCACTACCACTTCTCTTATTTATCATATCTGCATTACTGCAGGTTTGGATGCGGCATTGGTGGGCAATATTGGATACAGTTTTGCCAAGCAGGTGGCGGAAGCTCCTAAAGATTGGTATATAGCTGAAATCAGTTCTTTTCAATTAGACGATATCAAAACATTTAGACCAGATGTTTCTGTACTACTCAATATTACAGAAGACCATTTGGATAGATACGAATACAAGTTTGAAAACTATATCAACAGCAAGTTCAAAATTATTCAGAACCAGACCATGGATGACCATTTTATCTACTGTCTGGATGATGGAATTATCACTAACAAATTGTCAACCCTTATACTACCTACTAACCCATTACCATTCTCTATGAAACAAGAACTTAAAAAAGGCGGCTACATCAAAGGCGATCAGATGATGCTAAGAATCCAAGAAGAAAGAGTAAGCATGAGTATTTATGACTTTGCTTTAAAAGGCAAGCACAACAACTACAACACTATGGCAGCAGGAATAGCAGCCGCAACTATCGGCATCAGAAAAGAAAAGATTAGAGAAGCCGTGAAGAATTTTCACAGCCTAGAGCACAGAATGGAGTTTGTAGCCATGGTGCGTGGTGTAGAATTTATCAATGACAGTAAAGCAACCAATGTAAACAGCACTTGGTATGCGCTTGAGAGTATGAACAAACCAACGGTTTTGGTATTAGGTGGTACAGACAAGGGGAATGACTATGGGTTGATTGCGGATCTGGTAAAGGAGAAGGTAAAGGCAATTGTTTGCATGGGTGTTGATAATCAGAAAATCATTGCGGCATTTAAAGACCTGGTGCCCGTGATTGTTGAAACGGATACTGCCAAAAAAGCAGTGAATGCTTCTTTTAAATTGGCTGAAAAAGGTGATGTGGTTTTATTAAGTCCAGCTTGTGCCAGTTTTGATTTGTTCAAAAATTATGAAGACAGAGGCTGTCAGTTTAAAGATGCCGTTAAAGAGTTATAAGTTTTATTTAAGTAGTTTTTTGTAATCCCCATTCCTACCCAATGCAAGAGAACAACGATACCCTCTTTTCACAAATGCCCACCATCAATGGTATGCGTGGTCAGCTGGTGAACAGAACCCGAGGTGATAAATACATCTGGGGCATTGTTGTTCTCTTGTCATTGATTTCTATTTTGGTAGTCTATTCTGCAACGGGTTCATTGGCTTATAAAATGTATAAGGGTAATACCAATGTGTACTTGTTTAAGCAAGTATCTTTTTCATTGATTGGGTTTACCCTAATTTATTTTCTGCATAGGGTTAACTATACTTTGTTTTCAAAAGTAGCCACCGTGCTATTTATGTTATCTATTCCCCTATTGATCTACACCCTTTTCTTTGGTGCTAGAATTAATGAGGGAAGCAGGTGGATCAAATTGCCCATTATCAACATGACGGTGCAGACCAGTGATTTTGCCAAACTGGCCCTCTTTATGTACTTGAGTAAAATGCTCAGTAAGAAACAAGAGGTGATCAAAGATTTTAAAAAAGGATTTTTACCGGTGGTAACACCGGTTTTAATTATTTGTGCACTTATCATGCCCGCTAACTTATCCAATGCATTATTAACTGGTGCTACTTCTTTGTTGCTCATGTTTATTGGTAGGGTGAGTCTCAAACATATTTTCTTGGTCATCTTGGTGGCCATGATTCCGGTCTGTTTAATTGTGTCTGTGGCAATATTGACCCATGATGGGAATGCAAAATCTGATGTGGTTAAGACAGGTAAGATGGAAGAAGCAAAATCTATTGGAAGGTTTGGTACCTGGGTTAAGCGCGTACAAGATTTTATGTATGCTTCTGATAAGGAAACGCCTTATCAAGTTCAACAAGCCAAGATTGCCATTTCTAATGGGGGCATGCTCATGGGTCTTGGACCAGGCAATAGCCGTCAAAGAAATTTTTTGCCACAGGCTTACAACGATTTTATTTATAGCATCATCATAGAAGAATATGGCTTACTAGGTGGGGCTTTTATCATATTTATCTACTTGGTTTTTCTGTTTAGGTGCATAAGGATTTTTAGAAAATGTCCGTATGCATTTGGCGCATTTTTAGCATTGGGGTTGAGTTTTACCTTGGTTATTCAAGCAGTGGCCAATATGGCGGTGAATGTAAACCTAGTGCCTGTAACGGGAGTAACCCTTCCATTAGTGAGTATGGGTGGTAGCTCATTCTTATTCACTTGCTGCGCCATTGGATTAATCTTGAGTGTGGCTAGAAACGTAGAGCAAATGGAAGGAAAAGAACCGGCACCTATTCCCATTCCAACAATGGGCAATCCAGAGCCGGGAGTAATGGTATAGAGAAGAATGTAGAATTATTAAATGAACAAAAAGATCATCATAGCAGGAGGCGGTACCGGAGGACATATCTTCCCGGCCATTGCCATTGCCAATGCCATCAAAGCTTTGGAACCCAATACGGAGTTCTTATTTGTTGGGGCAACTGGTAAGATGGAAATGGAAAAAGTACCCCAGGCTGGATATAAAATTGAAGGCATTACCATTGCTGGTCTTAATAGAAGTTCTTTGATCAAAAATATTGGGCTGCCTTTAAAGCTTATCAAGAGCTTTTTTCAGGTAAGACAAATTTTCAAATCCTTTACACCTGATGCCGTAATAGGTGTTGGTGGTTATGCTACTTTGCCTGTTTTGAGATTGGCACAAGCAAAAGGTATTCCAACCTTTATTCACGAGAGCAATTCTTTTGCGGGTAAAGCCAATTTATACTTGGCCAAAAATGCCACCAAAATTTTTGTTGCATCCGAGGGAATGGAAAAATTCTTTCCATCTGACAAGCTCATGATCACGGGCAATCCTGTTAGAAAAGCCATCGCGCAAGCAAGCGTTTCTAAAGAAGAGGCATTGAAACATTTTGGATTACAAGCCAACAAACAAACGGTTTTAGCTATTGGAGGAAGTTTGGGTGCAAAATCTATTAATGATGCTTTGGCTTTGAATTTGGATGCTTTTAAAATGAACAACCTTCAATTGATTTGGCAAACAGGCAAGCCCAATGCAGACTATTATCATGATAAGGCCAAGGGCATGGACAATATTTGGGTAGATAGTTTTATCAATGAAATGGACAAAGCCTATGCCGCGGCAGACTTGGTCATCAGTAGGGCTGGCGCCATGTCTATTACAGAAATTTGTGTAGCGGGAAAAGCTGCCATTTTTGTTCCCTATCCGCATGCTGCAGAAGACCATCAAACCCATAATGCCAATGCCTTGGTTAAAAAGCAAGCAGCATTCATGATCAAAGACGCCGATGTAAAAACATTGCTACTCAACAAAACCATTCAGTTGGCCAAAGACCAGGTTAGCATTCATTTGTTTGAAAAAAACAGCAGGGCCATGGCCATTGATAATGCAGACATACTTATAGCTAAAACCATATTGAATACCATCAAGTGAGTAAACTAAGCAACATACAAACCATTTATTTTATAGGCATTGGTGGCATTGGCATGAGTGCCATAGCCAGGTATTTTCATGCTAAAAATGTGGCCGTTAGTGGTTATGATAAAACCAGTACGGTATTGACCAGAACACTGGAAGCATCTGGTATTCCCATTCACTATGAAGAGCGCTTAGACTTGATTCCTCAAAATCCAGATCTTGTGGTATATACACCCGCTATTCCTGCTACCCAAGCAGAATTGGTGTATTATAGAGAGAAAGGAATTCCTGTTGTGAAACGCAGCGATGTGTTGCAACTGATTACGGAAGCTTCTTTTAATATTTGTGTTGCAGGTACCCATGGCAAGACCACGGTAACTTCTATGATTGCACATTTGTTGCGTCATTCTGGTTATGGATGTAATGCTTTTCTGGGTGGCATTGCTGCTAACTATCAAACCAATTTCTGGAGTAGTGAAAGAAATGTGGTAGTAGTAGAGGCCGATGAATATGACCGTAGTTTTCTAAAATTGGTTCCTGATGTGGCCGTAATTACTTCTATGGATCCAGACCATTTAGACATTTATGGAACACCTGAAGCGGTAACGGATGCCTTTGTTGAATTTTCTCAGAAACTTAAACCAGGCGGTTGCTTGGTTAGTAAATATGGCATGAAGCGTAGTGCAGAATTAAAAGCTGCGCACCAATACCATTATGACTACGCTAATCCCTTGGCCGATGTTAAAGCCGTAAATCTACGCATAGTGCAAGGCGCTTATTGTTTTGATGTTCAGCATAGCCAATTTACTGTAACAGATGTATTGCTACCTATGGGTGGTTTGCACAATATTGAAAATGCCATAGCTGCCATTACTGTTGCCAAGCATTTGGGTATTGAAGACCAAAAAATTCGCGCAGCGATTGCCGATTTTAAAGGCGTGAAAAGAAGGTTTGAATATATGATCAATGAGCCCAAACAGGTATTGATAGATGATTATGCGCACCATCCTGAAGAATTGCGCGCATTGATTAGTGGAGTTAGGAGTTTGTTTGCGGATAAAAAAATGGTGCTGGTATTTCAACCGCATTTGTTTAGCCGAACCAATGACCTAGCAAAAGAATTTGCAGAGAGTTTGGATCTAGCAGATCAAGTAATTCTGTTACCTATTTATCCTGCCAGAGAACTGCCTATGGAAGGTGTAACTAGTTATAGCATTTTAGACAAAATGCATTTGGAAGCAAAAGCCATCTTGGAAAAAGAAGCCATGTTACAATGGATGGAAGAACATAAACCAGACTTAGTAGTCATGGCAGGTGCGGGTGATATTGACGTATTGGTTCAGCAGGTTAAAAATATTTTGGCATCTTGATGAGTTTTAAGAACATACCGTGGAAGAAACGCATTATCCAAACCCTTTGGATCTTGTTTGGCATTGGTGCTACCGTACTCTTTGGTGCGGCTATTACTAAGAAGTCTCAGAAAATTTGCACGGCTATTCAAATTGAAATTGTTGGTGCGGAACAACATATGTTCCTTGACGAGCAAGATATTTTGTCACTAATCAATACCAACGGCAAAGTGATTGGTAGCCCCACTACCAAAACCAATTTGAGAAATCTAGAAAATTTATTAGAAGCCAATAGCTGGATAGATCACGCTGAATTGTATTTTGACAATCACCAAGCCCTGCAAGTACATATTCAAGAAAGACAACCCGTAGCAAGGGTATTTCATATTGGGGGAGGTTCTTTTTATGTAGACAGTACCGGTATGCGATTGCCCTTAAGTGAAAAAATCAGCGCCAAAGTTCCAGTCTTTACCAATTTTCCTTCTGACAAACCAGTGCTGGCTCATCCTGATAGCATGGTGCTGCAAGGGGTGGTAGACCTTTCAAAGCAAATATTGCTGGATTCATTTTGGATGGCACAGATTCAGCAAGTCAATATTGATCCTCAAAGTCAATTTGAATTAATTCCCATGGTGGGTAATCATATTATTCTTCTGGGATCAACGGATCATTTGGCGGCTAAATTTAAAAGACTCAATGCCTTTTATGAACAGGCGTTGGTGCAGCAGGGGCTCAATACCTATGAGAAATTAGACATTCGTTTTAGCAATCAAGTAGTGGCAATAAGAAGGGGCACAGAGAAAGCCCAAATAGACTCAGGTCTGGCCAAGCAAATTATGCTTCAAAACCAACAAAAAACAATAAATCAAACAATAATCCGTTAACAACTAAATAGCTATTTTATGAGTCTCAATGAATCGCCCATCATTGTTGGTCTGGACATCGGTACCACCAAGATTGCAGCCATCGCAGGAAGAAAAAATGAGTTTGGCAAATTAGAAATCCTGGGCTTTGGTAGGGCCAATAGTAGTGGGGTTCAGCATGGTCAAGTTTTGAATATTGACCAGACCATCAAAGCCATTCAACAGGCTTTGGCTAATTGCTATGAAAGCAATCCTGATTTAGAAGTGAAAGAAGTCTATGTAGGTATTGCTGGTCACCATATCAAGAGCTTGCAAACCCGCGGCGATATGGTAAGACAAGAACCTGACAATGAAATTCAAGGTTGGGAGATTGACCAATTGGTTAACAACCAACGTAAGACTTTTATTCCTGCAGGAGACCAAATCATTGACGTAATTCCGCAAGATTTTCATGTAGATAATATCCAAAACATCAAAGATCCAGTGGGTTTTAATGGTGTTAAAGTGGGTGCCAATTTCCATATTATTACTGGAGATAGAAACGCTATCCGCAATATTAACCGTGCCGTTGAAAGAAGCGGTTTGTCTACCAAAGACCTAGTATTACAGCCATTGGCTTCTGCTAGTGCTGTTATGAGTGAGATTGATATGGAAGCTGGTGTGGCTATTCTAGATATTGGTGGTGGTACTTCTGACCTAGCTGTTTTCTATGAAGGTATTTTAAAACATACTGCAGTGATTCCTTTTGGTGGTGAGAATATTACCAACGATATCCGTTTGGGTCTGGGTGTGCTGAAAAGCCAAGCAGAAGCCATGAAGGTTCAGTTTGGTAGCGCCTTGGCCGATGAAGCAAAAGCCAATGCCTATATTACCATCCCTGGTTTAAAAGGCATGCCTGCCAAAGAAATCAGCGTGAAAAACTTGGCTCAGATTATTCAAGCAAGAATGAGTGAGATCTTGGATTTTGTAAGCTACCACTTAAAGCAAGTTGGTTTGGATAGCCGCGCACTAAATGGTGGTGTTATCCTTACTGGTGGCGGTTCTCAGCTGAAACACCTGATTCAATTAACCGAATATACCACGGGGCTAAATGCTAGAATTGGCTTGCCCAATGAGCACTTGGCGCCTAACCATATTGAGGAATTGAAAAAGCCTATGTACAGTACTTGTATTGGCTTAATCCTAAAAGGTTATAATGACTACGAGCATCATAACAAAGACTTCCAGTCTGCTTTTGTAAAAGTAAATGTGCCATCTGCACTTACCAAACAAGAAGATGAAGTGAAAATGGAAGTTCCTGCAGCGCCAGTTGTGAATGTTGCCAATAGAAAAAATAAGTTCTGGAATATGTTTAAAGACAACTTAATAGACATGTTCAAAGAGGAAGAAGATCAGATTATAAAATAATTGTTATTTTTTTTCGTTAATACCTATAATCCTATACCCCGTAGAAAACAGTACGTCCATCTAAACCTTTCCTTATGATCCATTTTGATCTTCCAAAACAGAAATCTTCTATCATCAAAGTCCTTGGTGTTGGAGGTGGAGGAAGCAATGCAGTCAATTTCATGTTTGCCCAAGACATTGAGGGAGTAGATTTTATTATCTGCAATACCGATGCAAAAGCTATTGAACAAAGCAGGGTTCCTAACAAAATCCAGCTTGGACCACACTTGACCCAGGGTCTGGGTGCTGGTGCTAATCCTGAAGTAGGCAAAAAAGCAACTGAAGAATCCTTGGAAGAAATTAAACGCATTCTAGAAGTGAATACCAAGATGGCATTCATTTGTGCTGGAATGGGTGGTGGAACAGGAACTGGTGGTGCTCCCATTATTTCTCAAATCTGTAAAGACCTAGGAATTTTAACCGTTGGTATTGTTACTACGCCATTTGGATTTGAAGGTCCAAGACGTTTGCAACAAGCAGAAGAAGGGATTCGTCAATTGAAACCTTATGTAGATACTTTATTGGTGATTAGCAATGATAAATTGCGCATGCAATATGGTAACCTGAAAATGAAAGAAGCATTTAGCAAGGCCGATAATGTTTTGGCTACAGCTGCAAAATGTATCACTGATATCATCAATAGTCGCGGTCATATTATAGTGGATTTTGCCGATGTATGTACGGTAATGAAGAATGGTGGTGTTGCCATCTTGGGCAAGAGTGAAGTAGAAGGAGAAGATAGGGCACAACGCGCTATTGAAGAAGCTTTGAGTTCTCCTTTATTAAATGATAGCGATATCAAAGGTGCTAAATGGATTCTGATCAATATTAATAGTGCAGAAGGCGAACACGAATGCACCATGGATGAGGTTGAAACCATTAATAATTATCTCCGTATGCAGGCTGGTGAAGCCACAGACGTGATTGTGGGTATGGGTTATGACCCAACACTGGATAAGAAAATTGGCATTACATTAATTGCTACAGGATTTGAACACAAAGATCCATTCTCCAAACCTGTGCCTGTACAAAAAGCGGCACCAGTTGAAGAGAAAATTGTCATGACTTTAGACGTTGCTGGTGCGGAACCCAAAATGCCAGTAGCTGCAAAGCCAGCCAATCCGCAACCTGAATTTGACCCTTTTGAGCCAAGTCTACAGGATTCAGACGAGCTGTTAGACATGCCAATTTATAAGTCTGAGTTGGAAGTAGAAGCACCTGTATACATGGTGGAGCCCATTGTTTCAGCTGCATTAGATACTACAGAAGAACACGAGGTATTTCATTTTGAACTGAGTTTGGATCTTCCTGAAACCATGGAAGTAAAAGCTCCTGAAATGGAAATTACTCCTGAGCCTGTTGCAAAAACTGAATTAGAAGAATTAGTCAACTTTACGGTTTCTGAACAACCAGCTGTGGTAAATACCAATAGATTTGCAGGTTTAAGCAAACCCAATAATATTTATGCTGAAACTCCTGTAACTCCACCTGTGGAGACGGAAGAGGAACCTATGCAATTGGTGATGCGTGAAGAAGTTGTTGCACCAGCCCCACAAGTAGCGCCTGTGCAAGCTTCTATTCCTCAAGAAGACGCCTATTTAGACGAGTCGGAAGAACAAAAAAGAAGGGCCGCAGAGCGTATTCAAAAGTTGCGCAACCTGTCTTTTAACATGAACACTACCGACCCCAACAATGAATTTGATTCGGTACCTGCGTACATACGTAGGAATATGGAGTTGTTTGGTAATACCTTAACTTCTGTAGAGAATTTTTACAGTAAGGTAACTGTTGGAAAAGATGCCAATAACCAAACCCAACTCTCTACCATCAATACCTTTCTGGATGGAAAAAAGCCAGATTAACGATTGCTAGCTTTGATCTCACAACATGGTGATTTAGTTGTTAACCCCCGGAATAGCTTCCGGGGGTTTTTTATGTGAGTTCTGCAAAACCAGATTAACTTGCAGTATGGCAAATATTCTAATTACCGGAGGAACAGGAATGGTAGGGCGTGCACTTACCCAGGTCTTAATTGCAAAAGGGCATCAAGTAGCCATCTTAACCAGAAACCCAACTAGTTCTAGTAATCCCAATATCAGTTATTACCAATGGGATATTCCAAATGGAACCATTGACCCCAAAGCCATTAGTAGTGCAGATCATATTATTCACTTGGCAGGAGCTGGTGTTGCAGACAAGCGCTGGAATAAAGCACGCAAACAAGAAATTCTAGACAGTAGGGTGCAATCAGGTGAACTCTTGGTTCATGCTTTAAAAACCATTCCCAATCAGGTGCAATCATTGGTGTCTGCTTCTGGCATTGGTTGGTACGGTCCAGACACGGCAAAGAGTTTGGATAAAGGATTTATGGAAGACGCACCTGCAGACAAAGACTTTTTGGGAGAGACATGTCAACTATGGGAAAATGCAGTGGCACCTATTGCAACCATGGGCAAAAGATTGGTCATTTTTAGATTTGGTATAGTGCTCAGCAATGACGGTGGTGCCATGATTGAATTTAAAAAGCCGGTAAAATTTGGCATTGCAACTATCTTAGGTTCAGGCAACCAAATCATTAGTTGGATCCATATCAAAGACCTTTGCAACTTACTGTTACAAGCCATAGAAGAAACCCAATTCAATGGTATCTATAATGCGGTGGCACCAGAAACGGTGACCAACAAAAATTTAATGCTCACCCTGGCCAAAAAAATGAAAGGCAGTTTTTACTTGAGCTTTCATGTGCCTGCCTTCTTACTAAAATTAGTCTTAGGAGAAATGAGTATTGAAGTATTAAAAAGCGCCAAAGTAAACAGTTTCAAAATTCAATCAGCAGGTTTTAAACATACTTACCCTACCATTGACCAAGCATTGGAAGAATTGGTTCAAACCAGTAAATAAGATTTTCAAAACATTCAACTCTGCCTTAGAGATCTCTGCGTTTGTGCATCCAATAACAAAATGCCCAGATAGCAGCAGTTAATACCAAGGTCAAGCCTATGTGCAAGGGAATAGCGTCTAACGCTTTTTCGTATGCCGCTTTCATATCCTTGCCAAACCTAGACATAAATGCAGGGGATGGAATAATCCTGTCAGAAATTTCAAAGGGTAAGAATTTACCAATATCATCCAATTTCATTTTGGCATAAGCCACTGCAATATTTTCTAAGATCAGGTTATAGAAAAAGAAAATACCTAAAGCAATAAAGGCTTTCTTAATCAAGAAACCCAACAGAAAAGCAATAGACAATTGGGCAAATGTTTGCAATAAGAATAAGGGAATGTATTGCAATTGTTCTGCCCATCTTCCAATATTGTCATAATCGGCCCAAGCCCCAAAACCAAATGCTACAACCGCATACAGTACGGTACTCACTAAAGAAATAATCAATACGTCAAATAATTTACTGGTCACAAACTGGCTCCTGCTCCAACCGTCAATGATATTTTGTCTATGCGTTTTGTAATTGTATTCATTGGTCACCAACATGATGACCAAGATGGCTGGAATCATGATAAATACGGAAGATAAAAATGCTACTGTATGCCAGGTCTCAGGAAATGCAAAGGGATTACCCAAGAGCATTTTGGCCACACTGCTAGCTACTTCCTTACCCTTGGTGCCCTCACTATATCCATAATAGAACATCATATTGGTGCCTGGATAAGTCAAAGCCACTATGCCAAACATCCACCAGAATGCTGGGTATTTTTTTATTTTAAGCCATTCTATTTTTACAAGTGCTAATAGGTTCATATTGCTAGTGTTAGTCGTTGGTCAATTCAAAGAATTTGGATTCAAGGCTTTTCTTTTTCAAGGTCAGTTGGTTCAGCACCACACCTTGTTCAAAACAATGCTTGTTAATAGCTTCCATACTGGCTGTGCCAATAGGAAAGAATACTTGCAAGGATTGATGGTCCGTTGCTTTTATTTGAGTGACACCTTGGTATTGTTGCAAAATATTTTCTAATGCATTTAAATCAGGACTTCCCAATTCTACAATGTCTTCATTAGCCAACACTTCATCTACTGGGCCTGCTGTTAAAAGGGTTCCTCTTTTCATAATGGCCACATGCGTACAAACTTTTTCTACCTCATCTAGTAAGTGGCTGGCCATGATAATGGTCTTGCCTTGTTTGGCCAGTTCTCTAATCAGTTCTCTAATTTCGGCTATCCCTACAGGGTCCAAGCCATTGGTTGGTTCATCAAACAACAATACATCTGGGTTGCCCAATAAAGCTGCGCCAATGGCCAACCTTTGTTTCATGCCCAAACTGTAAGTGCTAAACTTGCTATTTTTCCGCTCATACAATTTCACAATTTTCAGGGCGGTATCTATGGAGTTATTATCGCCCCTGCCACTAATGGCCTGAGTGATTTTTAAATTGTCCGTTGCAGAGAGATAATGATAAAAATTTGGGGTCTCTAATAAAGAGCCAATTTGCTTTCTTGTTGCGGGTGATCCGGGATGCCCAAACCAAGCAAAACTGCCGGCATCGGCCTTTAGAATGTCTAAAATAATACTCAAAAGCGTGGTTTTGCCACTACCATTTGGTCCCAATAATCCAAAAACAGAACCCTGTGGCACTGTAAAACTAACATTTTGCAATGCCTTAATAGGGCCATAGGATTTGGAGATTCCGTTGATGTTTAGCACTTCTTGCATAGTATAAATTGTAGGGTGAAGATAGAAACATGCCTGAAATTAGTCATACCGTATAAATATTTTTTCACATTTTCTAATATCTGCCCCTATTTGAGCGTTATGTGTAAGCTACAACCAGCTTAATTGGAAAATAGCGGTCAATTTGGTGCCCTCAGACCGGTTGATCATCCGTTAACAGTTGATTGTACCCTAAGTAAAAAATGATCAATTATCATAAAATCCCTTATGTAAACATTGCTCCCGAGCAGTTTGAGGAGGAAATGGATAAGAATGGTACGTTCTATGCAAACGTAGCCATCTGGACCATGCTCTTCTCGCTTCCGCTTTTCTGGGTGCTAGACCTGCTGTTCTCTAAACCACAGTGGGTAAACTACATGTTCCTAAGGGTGGTCTGCTTTGCTATTTCTTATTTGATTTATTGGTTTGGTACCAAACAGCGTTGGAGTTACCTGATTTCCTTAAATTTAATTGTAGCGGTCAACCTTGGTTTAGCTGCTTTTTCCTGTGGTATCTTACCAGCTTCTGCTTCCATGCCTTATTATATGCTGGCATCGGTAATGGTACTTTTGCTGAACACCACCATTTTCTGGAAACCCATTTATAGTATGATGCACGTAGGTTTAACCTATGTGGTGATTCTTTTATTATATTCTATTACGGGTAGGGATGATGGCTATGCGGGTCTGATCCGCAATGGCGGTGGGGTATACTTCTTAATCTCTTCTTTCTCTTGTTTGATTGCCCATAACCGTTACTTAATTGTGAGAAGAGAGATTCAGAAAAATCTGATCATTGAAGAGTCTAACAAACGCTTGCTGGAACAAAATGAAATGATCAATGACCAACACCAGGTCATTGAAGAAGCCAATAGGCGATTGAAACAATTGAGTGACTACCGTCAGAATACTTTGAACATTATGATTCATGACCTCAAGAACTTTATTGGGTCAAATCAAATTTCAATAGATCTGATTAATAGAACTTCTTCTAACCTAACCATGGATCAGAAGGAGATTTTGAGTTATATTACCATGGGTAATGAGAAACTCCATTATCTCTCTCAAAAATTGTCTGATTCAGCTGACGCCGATACGGGTAAAGTGGAATTCAACTTAGAAGATTTTGATATTATTCCTGAAGTAGAACGTGCTGCTATTAGTTTGGTTGATGCAGCAAGTATGAAACAAATTAGTTTACAGATTAATCTTTCACCCAATCCATTAGTAGTAAACCTTGACAGAATTTTTATTAGGCATATCCTATTCAAATTATTGAGCAATATTATCCGTTTTGTTCAAAAGTCAACAGTGGTCAGTATTCATACCTCAGAGTCTGAAAACTATTGCGTTATTGAAATGATCAATATGGGCAAACCCATTGGTATGGGCAAGCTCACCGAATATTTTAACAAGTTACAGAATCCCAATAGCTACGATTCAGCCACCAACCAATCTGGTCTGGGTTTTTCTGTTTCTAAGAAAATGATTGAAGACATGGGTGGTGAACTCACCTATAATAGCAACGATACCTATGGAAACTATTTTAAAATCAAGTTCAAACTGGCTTAGTATAAAATACAACGTTATGAAGCAAAGAATCCTACTCTCCGCCCTGTTCCTGTTGGCTTGCTCAATGGCATGGTCACAGTCTGTGCAAAGAACATTCGAAGACATGGGATACCGGGACCAATCCATCTACGGTATCACGGGATCTATCACCTACTTCGTAAAGGTGAAGCCTGATGACGATATGGAGAATAGTAAGCTGGTCTTGTATATTAGACCTTCTCAGGTGTTGAATCCCAACACTTCTACCATTACTATTTCTTTGAAAGATGCCCCCGTGTATACGCAAAGGATTATTGGACAGTCAATGGACTCATTGATTACCATTATCCTACCCATGAGTAAGAAATACGTACAGCCAGACGGACGATTTGTGAAGTTGAAAATGGTGGTTAAAATGAGTATTGATGACCAGATTTGTAAGGACATTGATAACCCTGCCGTTTGGATCAACATTCGTAACACTTCTTATTTTACTGCCAATAAACAACCCTTTCTTACTTATCAAAGAAGTTTAAAAGAGACCATTCAAGAATTTACAACCATTGCTTCTCCAACTAATTCAGATCTTGATGACGTTTTAGCTGGTGGTATTTTATATTCTCTATCAAAACAGAATAACAAGGAATTAAAAGTGGGTACCACTTTATTTAATCCCAGTGATTCTTTGAACAATACTTTGATAGTAGGATTACAAAATAAATTGCCTGAAGCCATTAAACGTCAATTGCCTGCTTTGAAAAAAGGGGAGGGTTTGATTATTGCACTAGGTCCAGAGGGAAACCAGGTCTTGGTAGTTACAGGAGCGGATCAAGAAGGGTATAAGAAAGCCATTAATGTATTGAGTAATTATACCATCTTAAATAGTACTTTCTCACAAAAATTAGTTGTAGACAATACGGTGGTTAAAACAGCAGAGAATAGCGTTTTGCCACAGGTATTAACCCTAGAGCAATTGGGTATTCCTTCTGCCTTAATGGAAGGGGTATTGGCACTGAATACCAACTATCCGTTTAACCTGATTGATTACAATGCCATTCCTAAAAAACTTACCCTTCACTTAGAAGCATTATTCTCTAAACTAAGAGAGAATGACCGTGGATTCTTAAACGTATACCTCAATGATAACTTGGTGTATACCACGTCTCTAGCGGATTTGAACAATTTCAATAACGATATTGACCTACCGCCTTATTTATTGACTAAAGTGAATTCTCTGGTGGTGGAGATGCGTTTTCACCCAAGCAATAGTGTTTGTAAAGATGGGTTTGCCAGCTTCTTTGGATTTATCAATAGCCGAACTTCTACCATTACCTTCTCTGGTGAACAAGCCACAGAGTTCTACAACTTCTTTAACTATCCAGGTGAGTTTAGAAAGCGTCCTTTGAAAATCATGGTATCACCGCAATTAAATCAACACAGTACTTCTGCTGTTGGTGAGTTGATCTACCAAATTAATGCGGCTTCTTTGCTAAATGCTGCCATGATTCTACCACAATTGGTACAGTCTGATAAAACTAACATGAATGACTTGAAAGGATTTAATGTGATTGCCCTTTTACAAAGAGCGGATCCTTTTATCAAGAACTTTACCAATATGCCTATTCAGTTTAATAGAGATTTCCAGCTCTATAAAGACTTGGATGGTGAAACCTCTTATTCCTTTAATGACTTCTCCAATTCGGGGATAGCACAGATTTTCCGGCAAGCCAATAGTACCATCTTGTTGGTGTCATCCTTGGGAGACAGTACCCAAAAAGACGCCTTTCAAAGTGTGATCAAGAGCTTTGGTGGACAGGCTTCTGCCATTCAAAGTAATGTGTGTATCACCACTAGTGATGGTAAGAGTAGCTTCTTCTTCAAACTAAGAGAAGACGAAAAATTGGTTACGTATAAGGGAGATAAAAATACCTTATTGGAATTGTGGGAAAAATACAAATACTTTATCCTAATCATCTTCCTGTTGCTGATTGTATTTAGCTTCTTCTTTGTACGCAAGCGCGTTAAGAAGTCTCAGGAGATTGTATAAAAAATTACTCCCATTGCCTGCAGCAAATGCCGGCAATGGGTTTTTTAAGATTGAATCCCTGTTGTATGCAGGGCTGTAAAGCGGTTAATACCCAATATGCCAGTATCAGTATTAGAAAACATGGTTTCCGTTGGTTTGTTTGAAAAAAACAAGCTTAGGGAGATTGAAGTCATTTCAACTGAATTCGGCTATTGTTATATTAAGACGGCACTGAACTTTGGATTCCTGACTCGTAAAAAGTATGTTTCATTTTTAGAGGAGGAGGGCTTTGAATTGGTGGCTGTTAGGGAGGAAGAAATGGACGAGTCCTATATTGAGCAGTGTGACTTATTAGAATTGAATGCCTTGCTCTATGCCCCTTTGCGAAAATTAGAAGACGGGCATTTGTTGGTAGCAGCTGCTGACCCACAGGATGAAAAATTAAAAACACTTTTAACGGTTCGCTTTCAGATGCCCATTCAGTTTGTGGCGGCATCTGATTTGGATATTACTTGGTTAGTGCACATTAAACGTGGTGAATACTATGTAAAAGAATCTGTATTCTCGCTGATGCGCAAAGACCCGGAACAATCTGGGTTGGTAACTTTTACAGATCCTCAACTGATTTTTATTTTTGGCGCCATTGCCATATTTGTTTCATTGCTGTTTATCAATTTTGTGAAAACAGCCATGTACTCCAATGTACTATTTAGTGTGGCTTTTTTCTTTACCATCCTTTTTAAACTCTATCTCTCTTTAAAGGGGTCCATGGCAGAGATGAATGAAATGGTGAACAAAGATGAGGTAAAAGCACTTCCTGAAAATACCTTGCCTGTATACACCATTTTGTTGCCGGTGTATAAAGAGGATAAACTGATTCGTAAGCTGATCTGGAACCTGAGAAGTTTGGACTATCCGCGTGGTAAACTAGACGTAAAACTCTTGATTGAGGAAGATGATGATAAGACTTTGAACGCGGTAAGAAACTTGGACTTTCCAGCCAACTTTGAAACCATTGTGGTACCCTTTCACATGCCCAAGACAAAACCCAAAGCTTGTAACTACGGGCTATTCTTTTGTAAGGGTGAATACTTGGCCATCTATGATGCAGAAGATGTGCCGGATTCCGATCAGCTTAAAAAATGCGTGGTACTCTTCCGAAAATTGCCAGATGAGTTTGTGGTATTGCAAGGGGCTTTGAACTACTTTAATAAAAATGAAAACATGCTTACCCGCATGTTTACTTTAGAATATACGTATTGGTTTGATTATATGTTGCCAGGTCTAATGTCTTTGGATATTCCTATTCCACTGGGAGGTACTAGTAATCACTTTAAGTTTGACAAATTAATGGAGCTTGGTGGATGGGATCCGTTTAACGTAACAGAAGATGCGGATTTGGGGGTACGTGTATTTGAAAAAGGATTTAAAGTAGGGGTGGTAAATAGTACCACATTAGAAGAAGCCAATAACGAACCCTTTAACTGGATCCGTCAGCGTTCAAGATGGATTAAGGGATATATGCAAACAACCCTTGTGCATATGCGTAACCCTGCGCGTTTGATTAGAAGGATTGGATGGAGAGGATTTCTTGGGTTCAACTTCTTTATTGCGGGTACCTCAATCACCTTCTTATTGTATCCAATATTATTAAGTTTTCTATTGCTCTATAGTATAGTAAAACTAACTTTTGTAACTGCATTGTTTCCAGATTGGATCTTATATATAGCAACCTTTAACTTAGTAGCAGGTAATACTTTGATGATTTATGTGAATATGTTGAGCGTATTTAAAAGAAGGTATTATGAACTGATTTTGTTTGCAGCCCTAAATCCCTTGTATTGGATCATGCACAGCATTGCAGCTTATAAAGGATTGTGGCAATTAATTTATAAACCGTTTTATTGGGAAAAAACAAACCATGGTCTAACCAAGGTAAGTAGCAGTGCCAACCAAGCAAATGCAGCTGAACCTGTTGCAGCCCACTAGTGAACATGCCAAAGAATCTGAATAAAATATTAACCATTTTTCTGATCTTCTTCTACGTGATTATCTCGTGGTTATTGAGAAGAAATGGTTTTGAACACTCTTCAGGATTATTCTATTCTGAGAAGTTGATGTTGTTGTTTAATACCAATGAAAACACCATCTTGACCCTTGGGTTCACTTTCCCATCCTTGGTATTTATGTCTGGTCTGGCCTTTGTTCCATTGGGATATTTGTATGCTCCTGTAGCAGCCAGTATTGTCATGATTTGCGGATTGTTCTATCAATTATTGGAAGAGTTCAAAAAATCAGAATTCTCTTGGAAACTATATACACCGCTCATTTTCTTATTGTTTACCATGCATCCCATGTTTGTATTTGCGGCGGTAACAGGAAGAAGAAATGCCATTGTGGCCTTGGTGGCTTATCTTATTTTCCGTTCTTTATTTAGGTATTACAAACAACCAGTAACCTATCACTTATCACTGGCTAGTATCTTTATTGCCTGTTTTATTTTTACCAACTATGAGTTTATCTGGTTGGTATTGGCCTTCTTTCCATTTATCTTTTTAATCTCCTTAGACGGGATAAAAATTAACAAAGACGATTCTCCTTTATTCCAATATTTTGAAGCCTTAAACAATCGTTCTCAAAGAAGAAAACTGGCCAATAGAACAGCTTCTATCTACTTAATTCTGTTTCTATTGCCACTGATGGCGGTGGTTTTATTCCGTGGTTTGAATGCCCAGTATGCGGGATCTCCCACTTACTTCTTAGATAGCCAGTACGCCAACTGGCGGATCACGGGTAACAGAACGGTGAGTAACGTACTTAGTTCTGTTATTAGAAACAATTTTATCTACCAATCACAAATTGTGATTCAAGGTTTTATTTTGTTTTTGACCCCCATTTTTGTAGCTGCTTTGGTATTATTCAGGGGAAAGCTCTATGAGCTATTCACCATCTTGGCCATGTTGTTCTACTATTCCTTAATGCTATTAGATTATAAGTACACGCTTACCTTAGGATATTACTTGCTTTTTATTCCTATTGGACTAGTGACCATTTGTTATTATGGAACCTCCAAGTATAGCCTAAAAACCTCATCGTGGATTTTTGGCGTAGCAACTATTCTTACCATTGGAATGGGCTTCTATTTCTTTATTCACACGGATAATGATGAAGAGTACCAGTTTGAACTAGAGATGAAAGGTATCTATGATAACTGGCAGGGGCCAAGGGTATTAAGTGAATCTGAACAAGTGGCTAATTATATTGCCAGCATTGTTTCTGACAAAAACAAAATGTTGGTTGATGACGCGTCTGCCTATGGTGTGGTGGTGCATATAGGTAGCCTAAATGGCCTCATTCTTCCCCATCAGAAATCATTTGTAACCATTGTAGAAAATCCAACAGTGGCGGTTAAATACATGCTCATAGCCAAGCGTGAAAACCTGACCCATAACCAAACGGTTTTGAATGCCTATAACCTGCAACAAATGATTGTTCAAAAAAATCTAAGAACCTTGCTCATGTACCAAACAAAGAACTGGGCTATCTATCAAATTGAGTAGAGAGTGAAGAAAGTGAAGAGTGTAGAAGAAAGTGAAGAGTGAAGAGTGAAGAGTGAAGAGAGGAGGAAGAAGAAGAAAGTGAAGAGTGAAGAAAGTGAAGAAAGTGAAGAAAGTGAAGAGTGAAGAGTGAAGAGAGGAGGAAGAAGAAGAAAGTGAAGAGTGAAGAGAGGAGGAAGAAGAAAGTGAAAAGTGAAGAGTGAAGAGTGAAGAGAGGAGGAAGAAGAAAGTGAAGAGTGAAGAGTGAGAGGAATGAGAAGTTTGGAAGAAAAAGTGAAGAGATAAAAGTGGTGATGGTCTTAACTATATTTTAAATGCCCCAGCGTTTTGGCCGGGGCATTTATTTTTTTATTAATTAAAAGAGTTTTAATAAATCTCGAATAAATTGGTTCACAGCTGTATTGGTAATTAGACCTCTTCTTGGTCTATCTAGGTCTAGAATTATAAAAATAACAGAACCTACCAATATGATAAATCCAGCAACAGCTATATAATTAAACTTCTTCTGTACGGTAGTTGCATAGCCCGCCATTAGACTAGTAACAAGTGTCATAATAAATAAAAGATATAAAATTGGTTCAGGTACTATGGCTTTGGTGGCAGCCTCTCTACTAACTGCAACATCTATCATGGCATTGAGTGCAGGAATCATTTGTTGAGAAGCAACCATATTTTCTGGGTCTCTTGCCAAAACTGCTGCGCGATGCCAAAGTTTATCACCAATTCTTTTTGTTTCAAAAATTGCTTTATTAACTTCTTGTGCATTTCTCTTAGAGTCAAACCAATTAATTCTAGCTTGAACATAATCTTTTAAGTCTGCTTTAAAAGCTACTCTTACTGAATCATCTTTGTATAATTCTGCTCTAAGAATAGCGCTATGCATATTATTAGCGGCCTGAACAACCAGCCCTCTTCGGGTATCAAATCTTGAACCTGACATACCAAATGTAAAAGCAAGCATTAAACCCAATAAGGCAAATAAGAAACTAGTAAGCGGTCCCATATCCTGGATTTCAGACTTACTGTGTTTGTGTAATTGACGCCCTAAATAAAACAATCCAAACATTCCCAGCATGAGGGCCAAGACTATGTACTCGGCATTGATATTGTACAAAAAAGTTTCTGGCATATTTTATTTTTTTGGCAATGGATAAACGGGGTTAAAAAAGCTCCAAAAGATTTCTAATAAACTGATTTACCGCAACATTGGTAATAAGTCCTCTTCTTGGTCTGTCTAAATCTAGAATGATCATGATAACACAACCAACCAAAACTATAAAACCTATTACGGCAACATAATTAAACTTTTTTTGAATGGATGTTGCATAACCCGCCATCAGGCTAGTAACTAGTGTCATGATAAACAAAAGGTAGAGTACCGGTTCTGGAACAATGGCCTTGGTGGCTGCTTCCCTGCTAATGGCCACATCTATCATGGCGTTAAGGGCAGGAATCATTTGTTGGGAAGCAACCATGTTTGCTGGGTCTCTGGCAAGCACTGCAGCCCTATGCCATAATTTGTCTCCAAGACGCTTTGTTTCTCTTGTTGCTTCAAGAACTTGTGCTGGACTTCTTTTTGCATCAAACCAGTTGATTCTGGCTTGTACATAGTCTTTTAGGTCTGCTTTGAATGCTACTCTAACGGAATCGTCTTTGTATAAATCAGCCCTTAGAATAGCCGCATGCATATTATTGGCTGCTTGAACTACTAACCCTCTTCTGGTATCAAATCTTGAACCCGACATGCCAAATGTAAACGCTAACATCAAGCCAAGCAAAGCAAATAGGAAACTAGTAAGTGGTCCCATGTCTTGGATTTCAGTCTTATTGTGTTTGTGTAACTGTCTTCCCAAGTAAAAAAGGCCAAACATGCCAAGCATGAGAACTAAGACAATATATTCGGCATTGATATTGTATAAAAAAGTTTCTGGCATTTGTGTTTTATTTAAATAATTCTAAAAGGTCTACAATAAATTGGTTAACAAAATTATTACTGATGATTCCCCTTCTTGGGCGGTCTAAGTCTAAAATGATATAGATAACAAGCCCAACAAGGATTGTATAGCCAGTAACAGCTAGGTAGTTAAATTTCTTTTGAATATTTGTTGCATAGCCCGCCATGAAACTTGATATCCAAGCCATGAGAAATAATAAATAGATAATGGGTTCTGGAACAATTGCTTTGGTTGCACCTTCTCTTAGTGTCACAATTTCAATCATGGCATGAAGCGGGGGAATCATTTGCTGACTGGCTACCAAATTGGCGGGATCCCTTGCTAAAACTGCAGCACGGTTTAAAAGTCTATCCGCTACTATTTTTGTTCTTTTTTGGGCCTCTTCTGCTAATTTTAAGTCTCGTTTAGATAAAGACCAATCAATTCTTGCTTGCACATATTCTTGAAAGTCAGCTTTAAATGCTTTTCTAACAGCGGAATCCTGGTATAAATCAACCCGCATAATGGCATCTCTTATATGATTTGTTCCAGCAATGACAATGGCGTTTCTGGTTTCAAATCTTGAGGCTGACATACCAAATGTAAAAGCCATCATTAAACCCAAAAGAGCAAATAGAAAGTTTGACAAGGGGCCAAGGTCTTGAATCTTGTCTTTTTGATGCATATGCAATCTTCTGCCCAAAGCAAAAAGGACAAACATGCCAAACATTAGAAAAAGGACAATATACTCCGCGTTAATATTATAGAGGAAGGTCTCAGGCATGTTAGGGGTTTTGGTATGACAAAAATTCGTTATTGAATTTCTGGATTTTAATGCTAGAAATGGCAATTTTTAAGAAGAAAATTGTTTCGATTCGTCAATAATTTACAAAACGAAACAATTTTGAGCAGCAGATGGCACAAAAAAGCCTGTCAAGCAAGTTCAATGTAATTTGATCTTGACGGCATAATTTGTCTTTTTTAATAAGTTAGTATTTGATAGTGATGTTTTAAATATTGAAAATCCCCAATAATAGAAAAGCAATACCAATAATAGTAACCAAGGCACTACTATACCAAAGAATTTTATTCTTGGTTAAAATAGCAATTGCGGAGGCTGCAATGCCAATTTGAAATAGGGTTACTGCGGCTGCTAATCTTGCTAATTTTGATAAATGGGTTGCAGCTTCTTGTTCATGAAATTCAGCACTCTGTTTAATAGCGGGTAAATCTTTTTTGATTTTTTCCACCTCAATGCGGCTGTAACCATTGGTAGAGTCCATCATTTTTAGGTCTCTTTTGATGGTTTTTGCTTCAAAATAAGACCATCTATTGGCTGCTTTTATTTGGTTAATAAGTGCAAAATTTGATTCTCTTGTTGAAAGTAATCCAGAAATAGCAGCAAATA
>NCHJ01000013.1 GCA_002256765.1 Bacteroidetes bacterium 24-39-8 | reverse complement strand
CGATTCCATGAAAGAAATGCAAACCAACTGGATTGGTAAAAGTTATGGTGCTGAAATTGATTTTGAAATTACGGGTGTGCCAACTGCTGGTCAGCAATTAAAAGTGTATACTACCAGACCTGATACCATTTTTGGGGTAGACTTTATGGTCATTGCACCAGAGCATGAATTGATTAATACCATTACTACGGCTGATCAACAAGCAGCGGTAGATGAATATTGCACTTATGTAAAAAGCCGCAGTGAACGTGAACGTCAGGCTGAGAAAAAAATTAGCGGATGCTTTACCGGTGCTTATGCTATTAATCCTTTTAACGGCGTAAAAATTCCAATCTGGATTTCTGAATACGTGTTAGCAGGTTATGGTACTGGAGCCATTATGGCTGTGCCTTGCGGCGATGATAGGGACTTTAAATTTGCACAACATTTTAATATTCCCATTACCAATATTTTGGGTGATGCCTTTAATGGAGAAGAAGCCAATTCCACCAAGGATGCCAAATTGCATAACAGTGATTTCCTAAACGGGGTTGTCATGCGTGATGCCATTGCTATTGTAAACAAGCGTTTGGAGGAAATGGGTATTGGTATTGCCAAAGTCAATTATCGCATGCGCGATGCGGCATTTAGCCGTCAGCGTTATTGGGGAGAACCATTCCCTATTCAATGGAAAAATGGAACAGCTTATCCGTTAACTGAAACCGATTTACCATTGCTTTTGCCTGAAGTAGATACCTATTCTCCAGGTCCAGAAGGAGAAGGTCCCTTGGCCAATATTCCTGATTGGGTGGCCAAAGAATTAGAGACCAATACCATGCCTGGTTATGCGGGTAGTAGTTGGTATTTCCTGCGTTATATGGATCCGCACAATGAACAGGAATTCTGTAATAGGGCGGTGAGTGATTATTGGAACCAAGTAGATTTATATATTGGAGGAACCGAACACGCGGTAGGTCATTTGCTCTATAGCCGTATGTGGACCAAGGCCCTTTTTGACCTAGGCCATATTGGATTTGACGAGCCATTTAAGAAACTATTGAATCAGGGAATGATTCAGGGTTCTTCTAGGTTTGTGTATAGGCTAAAAGGCACACAGGAATTTATTTCTTATGGCTTGATCAAGGACTTTGAGACCGTAGACAAATTGCATGTAGACGTAAATATTGTGGATGGCATTGAACTAGATACTGCAGCTTTCAACAAATGGAAGCCTGATTATGCTGGTGCCAGTTTTCAATTGGAAGACGGTAAATATCTCTGCGGTACTGAGGTGGAAAAAATGTCTAAGTCTAAATTCAATACGGTGAATCCGGATGAATTGGTACAGAAATTTGGAGCCGATACTTTCCGTATGTATGAAATGTTCTTGGGTCCTGTTGAACAGAGCAAACCTTGGGATACCAAGGGGATTGAGGGGGTACACCGCTTTATCAAAAAGCTTTGGCGTCTGTTCTTTGATGAACTAAAGGGTAAGGTTTGGAATGAAGAAGCTCCAACTGCAGCCGAATTAAAAGTCTTGCACAAAGCCATCAAGAAAACACAGGACGATACCGAGCGATTTAGTTTTAATACGGCAGTGAGTGGATTTATGATTTGTGTGAATGAGCTAGCTGACCTAAAATGTAATAAGCGCGCTGTTTTGGAGCCGCTCTTGATCTTGGTTACGCCTTATGCGCCGCATGTGGCAGAAGAGCTATGGTCTTTACTGGGCAATACTAGCTCTATTTTAGACGCTGCTTACCCTGTTTTTGACCCATCTCATGTGGTAGAATCTGCCAAGGAATATCCGGTAAGTATCAATGGTAAAGTAAGAACCAATTTGCTGATTTCTTTGGATGCAACTGAAGCAGAAGTGCAGGAATTGGTCTTGGCCAATGAACTGGTACAAAAATGGGTAGAGGGCAAGTCTTTAAAGAAATTCATTTTTGTTAAGGGTAGGATGATTAACCTTGTTATCTAACCTATATTAAAGGAAATTCAAATAATGGCCCCGGTTCTTGAACTGGGGCTTTTTCATTCCTGTAAAAATAGCCCAAATTCAAAGTGCTTTTATTACATTGCTGCACCAAAATTCTAACTATGCATTTCAAACAACTGCTGTTTACAGCATCTATCTGTGCTACTACCCTAGTAGCTAGTGCTCAGAAAAAAACCTTTAGTCAAGAAGAGCTATTGGCTGGAAAACTGCCCAAGGATTTTACCAATACACTTCCGCAAGTGGTAAAATGGGTAGATAACGAGCACGTTGAATTGTATCAGAAAGTGCATCCGGATTCTCCATATAGAACCTATACTATGGAGGTGAAAACTGGTGCATTAACCCAGAAGAATGAAGGCGGAGCACCTAGCCGTGGACCTGGAATGGCATCGCCCTATGCCAAGCAAATTGTTACTAAGGATAATGATTTGTTTGTAAAATCAGCTGGGGTTGAAAAAAGAATTACCAATAACAAGGCTGAAGAAAAGAATCCTTTGTTTTCTCCTGATAGCAACTATGTAGCATTCACTAGAAACAATAATCTGTTCACGGTGAACTTGGCAACTGGTAAAGAAAACCAATTGACCACAGATGGCACTGCAACAACCTTAAATGGTTATGCTAGCTGGGTTTATTTTGAAGAGATTTTTGGTAGAGCTACGCGTTACAGAGCTTATTGGTGGAGACCAGATAGCAAGCAATTGGCCTATATGCATTTTGACGAGAGCATGATTCCTATGTTCCCTATCTATAATAGTGAAGGCGCTCATGGTTTTGTAGAAGAAACTCGTTATCCAAAATCTGGAGACAAAAATCCAGAAGTAAAACTTGGATTTGTAAGCCCTGATGGTGGCAATACGGTTTGGGCCGATTTTAATGAAAAAGATGACCAGTATTTTGGATGGCCAGTTTGGAAACCAGGAACCAGCAATTTGTTGGTGTATTGGATGAACCGTGGTCAAGACAATATGAAAATGTATGATGTTGATCCGCTAACTGGAAAGAAAAAAGAAATCTACGACGAGAAACAAAAAACTTGGATTGATCTAGAAGACCGCGTAAGTGGCAGGGTAAATTTTATTACTAATAATACCCAGTTTATCATGCAAAGTGATAGAACGGGTTGGAATCATTTGTACCTCTATGGTAGTGATGGTGTTTTGAAAAATGCTATAACCATTGGTAATTATACGGTTACTGGCATCAAGTATATTGATGAGAAAAATAGTCAGGTTTATTTTACCGCCAGAAGCCGCGAGAACACTGCTAGGATTGATTTGTATGTGGCTAAGTTTAATGGTACTGGTTTGAAGCGCTTAACCTTTGGTGAGTTCAATCATAGCAGTATTAGTTTGTCTCCTACAGGTAAATATTTTATAACTACATATAGCAGTGTAACAACACCAACTAAGACTACTCTAGTTGATAATACCGGTAAAATTATTCGTGAATTAGGTAATAGTAAATCTGCAGTTATGGACCAATATGAATTGGCCAAAGCAGAACTGATTCGCATTAAGAGTGCCGATGGTTTGTTTGACCTTCCTGCCTATGTTACTTGGCCTGCCAAAATGGATCCCAATAAAAAATATCCTTTGTTGGTGAGCATTTATGGTGGTCCTAATGCAGGAACTGTGATGGATAGATGGGGTTGGTCTACCAACTCACAATTCTATGCGCAAGAAGGAGTGATTCAAGTGGCATTTGACCATCGCGCCAGCGGACATTTTGGAAAAGCTGGTGTGAACTATATGCACCGCAACTTGGGCTATTGGGAAATGGAAGACTATAAGACCATGGCTAAATGGTTTATTGCCAATGGACAGGCTGATCCTACCAAAATTTGCATGACCGGATTTAGTTATGGTGGATACATGAGTTGCTATGCATTAACCTATGGTTCTGATGTGTTCACACACGCTATGGCTGGAGGCTCTGTTGTTGACTGGCGTTTGTACGATAGTCATTATACCGAGCGTTTTATGGATACACCTCAAGAAAATCCAGAAGGATATAAGAGCAGCAGTGTATTAACTTATGCAGATAAATTCAAAGGTCAATTACAATTGGTACACGGTACCATGGATGACAATGTGCACATGCAAAACAGTATTCAGTTGGTAAGTGCTTTGCAAGACAAGGGTAAGGATTTTGAATTCATGTTATATCCCGGTGGACGTCATGGATGGGGTGGTGCAAAGGGCAATCATTTTAATAATTTGAAGACCAAATTCATTTACAAATACTTGTTGGAAAAACCTGTTCCAAAAGCTTTGTTGAGATAAAATAATTGTTCTTTTTACATGACACAATATTTGATACTGCCCGGTCTTGGTAATTCTGGTCCAGCACATTGGCAAACCTATTTTGAGCAGAGCGCACCCAATTTTAAAAGGGTGGAGCAAACTGAGTGGGATGCGCCAAATTGTGCAACTTGGATAGATACCATTGACAGGGCAGTATTCGCCAATGCTTGGGGTAGTCAATTAAAAAATATTGGTCCTGCTGGTCATATTAATGCTGATAGTGGCTTTGGCCAATGGGATGAGGGCTTGGCTTTGCTAGACTATTTTGAAGAAAGCCTACCGTAAATTTTGTAAGAATCCCTATCAATCCTGTATCAGTTTATTCATGCATGAGTTGGAGCTTTATAAAAAATCCAACCATGGAAAATAACAGTATTACCGATCCCAATCATTTAATCAATTACCCACCTGCAGAAGACATTTTCAAAAAAAGTACGCGTGTGGTGAATATTGAACCCGAAGATCCTGTACTCAAGATTTTAGGAGACAATAATGCAGACAGTACAGACTTGGATATTCCAGGTGCTGAATTAGATGACGCCGATGAAGCAATAGGCAGTGAAGACGAGGAGAATAATTATTATAGTATTGGGGGAGATGAACACAATAGTTTAGAAGATGATTCTGGTGAATAAATGATTCAGGATTTTGAACTATCATTTCCTATTTTTAGCAAAACCTTCTTGAATGAGTAATGGGAATTTGTTTGCATCCCTGGTAGCCAATCACCGTTCCGCCTTTTTTCCTGTAGTAAAATTTGATCTTGCTACTGAGCATTTATTGCTGATGAATTTTACTGCTTCAAATACAAGCATTACTGCCGAGGTATTAGCTAGTACAGAAAGTTTTAGTGCGTATGTGAGCCAAGAACTTGCAAGCGCTAATGCTACATTTGGCATTGGTGGTTATGATGAACATAGAACTGTGTATAGTAGGAGTAAGGTTTTTGATAGCCTAGAAGGTATAGAGCCACGTAGATTGCATTTAGGGATGGATATATGGGGATCCCTAGATACCCCTGTTTTTGCGGTGGCCGATGGCTATGTTCATAGCATTGCCAATAACGAAGCCTATGGCGATTATGGAGCAACTATTATTTTGGCTCATAGAATAAGTGGGTTAGAATTTTATAGTTTGTATGGACATCTTTCGTTGAAAGACTTACATGAATTAGAGCCCGGTCAGCCCATTCAAGGTGGGTCTTTAATAGCCCATTTTGGTCCACCAGAAGAAAATGGTCAATGGCCTCCGCATTTACACTTTCAATTGATGTTAGATATGGAAGGAAAAGAGGGGGACTATCCCGGAGTCTGTAGGTTTAGTGAAAGAGACAGCTATTTAGCCAATTGTCCTGATCCCGATTTGCTGCTGCAATTATTACAATATGCAAAACCCCCTTTATCAACTAAGCATGTATCCTAGAAGACAAAGAGGGCTGCCGCGTTTCTCAAACTATTTTCTAGCTATTGTAGATGATGGCAAATGTTTTTGCAAAATCTTCCAATGGAATGTTTCCAAAAACGGGTTTGGGTTTGTTTGCATAATCCGCTGCCATTTCTCCAGACTTAACGGCTCCGCCCATTTCTGTATAATTTTTGGCTACTTCTTCAGATAAACCAGCTTGGATCATACCACCATGGTTTTGCTCATCGGTAAAATCTACCCAAGGCAGTTCTGGTTTTCCAATAGCTGCACCTAGAATGGCAGCAATTTCAGATGGAGTTTTTTCATCACTTACCACATACTGGATAGAATGACCGGTAAAGTCTAGTGCAATTAGTGCTTTAGCTGCTGTCACTGCAATATCTGTTGGGTGCACTAATACCATTTTGCTGTTGGTACCATAGTTTCCTCCCATGATATTCATGTGCTTGATCATGCCAATATTGGCTAAGAAATTGTTATAGAAAAACCCTGGACGCAAGTGCAGAATAGCAACTCCTGTTAAACGGCTATACGCTTTTTCTACACGGAACAATCCACTTACGGGTCCACATCCTGTTTCCATATGTGCCCCAATACTACTAAGATTTACTACTTTTTTCACGCCGCTAGCTTCAATAGCAGACGCATAGTTTTCTCCTTGTTGTCCAATATGACCTTTCCAGTCTGCTGCATCCCAAGTTGGGGGTACCATGGTGTAAATGGCATCAGCGCCCGTAAATGTTTTTACCAGAAAATCAAAATCAGCAACAGATCCAATGGCAGCTTTAGCGCCAGCTGCTGTTAATTCTTTTAAGTTGTCTAATGATCTTCCAATAACGGTTACTTGGTGTCCGGATTTCAATAATTCAAGTGCTAAGGGTTTTGAGATATTGCCCGCACCTCCTGTAATTACATAATGCATGTTTGATGGTTTTATAGGTGATTGATTATAATTGTATATACAAATGAAAAAGTAAAAAAATATTAATCTGTTAATTTATCTGACACCTGATTCATGTTTTTAACCAAATCCTTAATGTCATGATTACCCAATGATTCCTGATAAGCAGCTTGTGACCTTACCACGCAAGCTTGTAATTCTGGTAATAACTGTTTGGCTTTTGGACTGGGATATACATTAGTGGTCTTACCTTCCGTGGTTCTAACAACCAGTTTCCGTTCTTCTAGTTTTTCAAGCAAACGACTGATAGTGCTGGGTGTTAGTTGTAATTGATCAGCAATGGTTCCAGGTTGAATACCGGGATCATCCAAAACCAACATCAATAAATAACCATGACTAGGTGATAAGTCTACCGGTTTCCAACTTTCAATAGCCAATTTCTCTACCTTTCTCGCCAAAGCGTTACTGGTAAAGTAAAGACATTTTGAAAATTTACATTCCGATGTTTTCATGACAGGACAAAGATAATTATCTTATTTGTATATGCAAATATATTTTTTATGGGCCAATCCCAAGTCTAAGATTAAATTTTATCAGACAATAAAATGCTAGTCCCTTTTTCATTTTCTAACAAAGAATGGGTTAACATAGATTGGGCAATTTTCAGGGCCGGGATAGATTGGTATTTGCGCAAGCTTCCAACCAATAAGGGATTGATCCAGCCATTGATCATAGTAGCTATTTTTTCTCCTGAACGGTGCTCTATTCTATTACCAGTGATTAAAGCGGGTCTAAAAATGGTTAGTTGTTCAAACCCAATTTCTTGCAAAGAAGCTTCCATCTCAGCTTTTACCCTACTATAGAAAAAACTGGAATTGGCACTTGCTCCCATGGCACTGATCACCATCATTTTTTTAGTGCCAGCCCCAAATTGCAAACGCGCAAATTTAACGGGGTATTCCAAGTCTACTTTTTTAAAAGCTTCCTTGGTTTTTACTTTTTTAATTGTGGTACCCAAACAACAGAACAGGGTATGAGCTTGAACCGTTCCTTGGTATTGGTCAAAGTCAATCAGGTGTTCTTGAAGTTTGGGATGTTGCATGCCCAGGGTTCTTCTTGCATAGACATGAACTATCTGGTAAGCACTAGATTCCAATAATAATTCTAGGAGCAAAGATCCAGTTAAACCGGTAGCGCCAATGACTAAGGCAGATTGAGTTTGCAAAGCTTGATTTTTACCAAAGCTATGATAAAATGTATTTTGTAGTTTTGAAGGGTATGGCCAACGATAATTTGAATAACGCACCAGAAAACCTCAGTCCTGCAGATAAGGAATTTGAGAATACCATCCGGCCAAAGGAAATTGATGAATTCTCCGGCCAACCCCAATTAATTGAAAACCTGACCATCTTTATCAAAGCTGCTAAGCTTAGAGGAGAAGCGCTGGATCATATTTTATTTCATGGCCCTCCTGGACTGGGTAAAACAACCTTGAGTAGGATTGTAGCCAATGAATTAGGCGTAAGTATTAAAGAGACTTCTGGTCCCGTAATAGAGAAACCAGGCGACCTAGCTGGTTTGTTAACCAATTTGCAACCCAATGACGTTTTATTCATAGACGAGATACATCGTTTAAGCACCGTGGTAGAAGAATACCTCTATGCGGCTATGGAAGACTTTAGAATAGACATTATGATTGATAGCGGCCCCAATGCAAGGAGTATTCAAATTAATTTGAATCCTTTTACCTTGGTGGGTGCTACTACAAGGAGTGGCTTATTAACGGCCCCTTTACTATCAAGGTTTGGCATCAAGTCTAGATTAGAATATTATCAAGCAGATACCCTCAAGAAAATTATTGAAAGAAGTGCTACCATTCTAAATACTGAAATCAGTTCTGATGCTGCTGGAGAGATTGCCAGAAGAAGTAGGGGAACACCTAGAATTGCCAATGGCTTATTGCGCCGCGTGCGCGATTTTGCCCAGGTACTCAATGATGGTACAATTGACTTAGGGATTACCCAACACGCACTTAAGGCATTAAATGTAGACGAGCACGGATTGGATGAAATGGATAATCGCATATTAGCCGCCATCATTGATAAATTCAAAGGTGGTCCTGTTGGATTAACCACTATTGCCACAGCCGTGGGGGAGGAATCAGGTACTATTGAAGAAGTTTATGAACCCTTTTTAATTCAAGAAGGATTCTTGCAAAGAACACCAAGAGGTAGAGAAGCTACGCTTAAAGCATATAACCACTTGGGGCGTGAAACCCTGAACAGGGGTGGATCTCCCAGTCTGTTTAGCTAATAAAAAAGCTCCCCGATTTATCAGGGAGCTTTTTTATGTTAGATAGATTGATTATGGTGCTACCAATCTAAATCCATTTCCGTGAATGTTCACAATTTCAATATCAGTATCGTCTTTTAGGTACTTGCGTAGTTTGGCAATATACACGTCCATGCTTCTACCATTGAAATAAGTATCACTACCCCAGATTTTTTTCAGGGCTCTTTCTCTTGGCAACAAATCATTTTTGTGTTCAGCCAACATCTTCAACAATTCATTCTCTTTTGGAGAAAGTGTTTGTGTAGTACCGTCGTGTTTTAATTCACGCAATTTTGGATTGAAATGGTATTTACCCATATCAAATTCAAGGTTGTCACTGATTTTGTTGTCTTCTTCATTGCGTTTTAAAATGGCTTTGATTTTCAACAACAATACTTCAGAATCAAAAGGCTTGGTAATATAATCGTCCGCACCCAATTTGTACCCTTGAATAATATCGTCCTTCATGGTTTTAGCACTTAGGAAAAACAATGGTATGTCTGGATCCACGTCACGGATTTCTTCAGCTAGTTTGAATCCATCCATATTGGGCATCATCACGTCTAGCAAACAGATATCAAATTTTTCACGCTGAAAAGCTGCCAAACCTAAGCGGCCATCCCTTTCCAGTGTTACATCATAATCGTTTAACTCCAAATAATTCTTGAGCACCATACCAAGGTTGGTGTCGTCTTCACACAAGAGAATTTTGCTTTTTTTGTCTTCCATAACAAATTATTTATACTCAAATAAAGATAAAACAAACCCATTTTACGGCCAATTCAGCGCAATCTTTTGTTAAAACGCTTTCATCGCGCAGCATTTTGAGAGCTATTACAGCAAGTTCCGCTTATTTGTTGGGATTCTAAGTATTTGTTTCTATAGTACCAGAAGGTTTTGGCAGATCAGAGCACTAAAGACAGTTTTGGTTTTCCCATTGAGTTTTATGGCCATGGATTTATCAAATTCCTGTATAGTGATTATCTCAATTTGCGAACCCAATTGAAGGTCAACCGAGTTTAAGTAGGTAAGAAAGGAAGCGTCATTGTTCAATACACCGCTGAGTTGGTATTTTCTGCCTGTTTGACAAAGATTTAATGGGGTTGCTTTGAGTTGGGGCAGTCTTCCATGACTATCTGGAATGGGTTCTCCATGTGGGTCAAATTGGGGATGGCCCAACATTTCATCTACTCGGTTAAAAAACAAGTCACTTTGTAAGTGTTCTATTTGCTCAGCAATATCGTGTACCTCTTCCCAGCCCAAACCCATAACATCTTTTAAAAACAATTCTGTTAGGCGGTGTTTTCTTAAAATGAGCAAAGCCTGTTTGCGTCCTTTTTCAGTTAACTCAATAGACTTATACTTTTCGTATTTGATGAGTTTTTTTTCTGATAGATTCTTGACCATGCTATTGACAGTAGGCATTTTTATCTCTAAAAGGGCCGCAATTCTTTTTACAGAAATGCTTTCTCCATTTTGAGATAGTCTATGGAGTGCTTTCAGGTAATTTTCCTCGGTCAGGGTCATATTACAAATCTAAACTAATTGATTCTCAATGCGAAAATAAAAAATGTTAGACTATTCTAACATTTATATTATGTTTGTAGAACATAATTGTATGAAAATCCGATTTTACATAGGACTGATGCTTTGTTTTCTATTAGTAGAGACAAGGCCGGTTAATGCCCTAGCTCCTATTCATTCAGCGGATACTAGTATTACCAAAACCACAACCATTGAAAAATTATTGGAAGGTGAATCAGAGGAAGTGGTAGTTACAGGACTAACTAGGGCTGGATTTCAAAAAGAAAATCCCATTGCTATTCAAGCAATTTCGTCCAAAACCATTGACAGAACCATTGCATCCAATATCATGGACCAACTGAGTTTGCATAGTCCTGGTTTATCGGTTTTGAAAACAGGCCCAAATATCTCCAAGCCCTTTATTAGAGGCTTGGGTTATCATCGGGTATTGACTTTATATGATGGTATTAGACAAGAGGGCCAACAATGGGGAGACGAGCACGGTTTAGAAGTAGATGGTTATCAAATTCATCGCGCAGAAATTATTAAAGGACCAGCTAGTTTACTTTTTGGTTCTGATGCAATAGCAGGAGTAGTGAGTTTGATTCCCTATTTGCCCAAACTTGATCAAGGGCAAATAGAGGGAAGGGTAACCATGGAATACCAGTCTAATAATGGCTTGTGGGCAAGCGGGGCTAGACTTGGACAAAGAACCAAGCACTGGCTATGGCAGGGTTCTGCTTCCAAAAGAATTGCCGGAAATTATAGCAATGCCATTGACGGAAAAGTTTATTTAACAGGGTTTCAAGAAACCAATCTTGGATTTCAAACAGGTTATTATTCCAAGAAAGGGTCCAGTTTATTAAGTGCTACTTACTACTATAACCGCCAAGCTATTCCAGACGGGAGTAGAGATTCTGCTACTAGAAGATTTACCAAACAAATTTTTGAAGGTCAGTGGGACGATATTAAGAATAGGCCTTTGGTTACAGAACAGGAATTAAATGGATATGCCCTTTCTGGTTTGGTACAAGCCATTAAGCACTATAGAATCTATAGCAAACACCAATATCAATTGGGGAAAATTGATTTGAATGCATTGGTTGGTTTTCAGCAAAATAATAGAATTGAGTATACACACCCATCTATGCCAGAACAAGCGGGATTATCCTTGCAATTAAATACCCTGAACTATGGTATCAACTTTAATCTGCCAGTAAATGCAGCTGAAATTTCCTTTGGTGCTAATGGCATGTATCAGCAAAACAAACACTTAAACGCAACTGATTTTCCCATTCCCAATTTTCAATTATTTGATATTGGTGTTTACTTGCATGGTAAATGGAAATGGAAAAATATTCATTTTGCAGGAGGTCTGCGTTGGGACCAACGACAATTAAACACAGCTGATTTTTATATAGGACCCAATGCTAATAACGGGTTTGAACAACAATATCATTTTCCGGATACTGCTGGCGCTTTATTACAATTTCCTGCATTTCAAAAACAGTTCAACGGCTATTCCATGGGTCTTGGCATTGCTTATATGATTAACCAACAATGGAGCTTGAAAGCCAATCTATCAAGGGGTTATAGAGCACCTAGTATTACCGAATTGGCCTCAAATGGATTAGACCCAGGGGCGCATATTTTATACTTAGGAAATAGAAATTTTGAACCAGAAACTAGTTGGCAACAAGACCTTGGAATTAGTTTTTCAACTACTGAACTACAATGGAGTTTATCCCTGTTTCACAATAGAATTGATCATTTTATTTATCTCACCCAAAGTTTGGATAATAATGATCAGCCACAAATAGATGCACAAGGAAATAAGACTTTTCAATACCAACAGTCTGCGGCAAGACTTTATGGAATAGAGTCAGACATCAAATGGCATCCTAGATGCTTGAAAGATTGGAGTATTAGCAGTTCCATTGCTTTGGTCAATGGCATTAATTTACAAGAGCGTTTTAAGAATAAAGGAAATCAAGGAGAATGGTTACCCTTAATTCCGCCCATTACCTGGCAAGGGGCTATTGAAAAGAGTTGGGTTATGGGTTTGAATTGGATGCCCAATTTGCAGGTAAGCGCTTCTTGGGAATCAGCAGCAGCTCAGAATAGGTTTCTCTCCCTCTATGCCACTGAAACAAGCACAGAAGCCTATACCATTTTTCACTTTGGGTTTGGAACAAGTTTGCAATTGGGAGGGAATAAACAGTTGACCATTCAATGCCAGGTAAATAACTTATTTGACCTTGCTTATCAAAACCATTTAAGCCGTTTAAAATATTTGGAATACTATCAGTCTTCTCCTAATGGAAGTTCCGGAATTTATAATATGGGAAGAAACGCCAGTTTAAAATGCATTTTTAGCTTTTAAACTTCCCCAAAAATAGTATAAATATTTTTTTAGCAATCAGTTGCATTGGTTAATTTGTATGCCTAATTAAACAGGTATTATGGCAGATCAATCAAAGTTTCTAGATGCGGTTAAAGCAGGATATCAATTTAAAGGAGAGCACGCTAAGATTGGTGCAGGCATGTTTAATGGTGAAGTAGTGGCTGGCGCCGATGTGTTTATTCCTTTAAAAACCCTTAACAGACATGGACTGATTGCCGGAGCAACGGGTACTGGTAAGACCAAGACCTTGCAGGTGATCTCAGAAATATTGAGCAATAATAGTATACCTGTTTTACTAATGGATATTAAGGGAGACTTGAGTGGTATTGCTGCTTCAGGTGTGCTCAATGATAGATTGGCAGATAGATGCCAAAAGTTGAATATCAGTTATCAACCCGCCGCATATCCCACAGAGCTAATGACACTTAATGAAGGGAAAGGTGTTCGTCTACGCGCTACCGTAACAGAATTTGGCCCGGTACTCTTGAGCAAAATATTAGGTTTGAATGATACACAGGGTGGGGTTGTGGCTATGATTTTTAAATATTGCGATGATCAGCAAATGCCGCTATTAGACTTGCAAGATTTTATAAAAGTGTTGCAATATGTAGGTAATGAAGGGAAGGCGGAATTAGAAAAATCTTACGGAAAAATTTCTACCACATCTACTGGTACCGTACTACGTAAAGTAATTGAATTGCAACAGCAGGGGGCAGATGTGTTTTTTGGTGAAAGAAGTTTTGAGGTAGAAGACCTGATGCGTATAAATGATGACGGTAGGGGAATGGTGAATATTTTGCGCGTTACCGACATGCAAGACAGACCAAAACTCTTCTCTACTTTTATGTTACAATTATTGGCAGAATTATATGCTAGTAGTCCTGAAGAGGGAGACTTGGACAAACCCAAATTGGTTTTATTTATTGATGAAGCGCATTTGATTTTTCAAGAAGCTTCTGATGCCTTATTGCAGCAATTAGAAACGGTGATCAAGTTGATAAGGTCAAAAGGCATTGGCATTTTTTTCTGTACACAAAATCCGCAAGATATACCAGCAGCTATCTTGGGTCAGTTGGGATTAAAAGTACAACACGCACTCAGGGCATTTACTGCTGCTGATAGAAAGACCATTAAACAAGCAGCGGAGAATTTTCCTGAATCTGATTTTTATAAAACAGATGAGCTCTTAACACAAATGGGTATTGGTGAAGCTTTTGTAACACTATTGAATGAGAAAGGTATTCCAACACCCTTGGTGCATACCATGCTTTGCCCTCCATCTAGTAGAATGGATGTATTATCAGATCCGGAAATAGATGCGCTGGTTGGCAAAAGTAAATTGGTTCACAAATACAAGGAGGTGGTGAATTCCCAAAGTGCTTATGAAATTCTAGAAGCCAAATTAGCAGAAGCTGCTGAAAAGCAGGCAGAAGTGGAAGCAGAAAAGCCCAAAAAAGGAGCGGCTAAAGAAGAAAGTTTTTTTGACAATCCAGTGGTAAAGTCAGTTGGTAGAACCGCGGCCGTAATGATCACTAGGTCTTTATTGGGTGCTTTGGGTCTTGGGGGTAGAACCAGTAAAAGAAAGTATTAGCGTTTGGAGACCAGGCCCTGTTCATCAATTTTAATCAGCCCTTCGGCTATCATAAATTGTAAGACCTCCCAAATTTGTGCTTCTTTGGTAGGGTCCAGTTCTAGCATTAATTGATTTACAGGAAAAGGATTGGACCATAAAGATTTAATCAAAGTCTCTATTTCAGTAAACTGGGTTTTATTTAGTTTAGTTTTTTTCTTATTTAAGCAATTGTCACAGATACCACATGCTTTATCTGTTGCTTCTCCAAAATACTGGGTAATACTATTACTTCTACAACCCTGATCTTTTTGAATAAAGTCTATAAAAGCTACAAGTCTTTGCCTATACTGTTCTTTTCTGGCCAAATAATGATCTTGGTCAATCAACAAGTAATCAGCCGATGCTCGGTTGAGCAAAAAATGAATTTGTGGACTTTCTTTTTTTGGTAAGTATTCAATAATTCCAAAAGCCTTTAATTGTAAGAGTTGTTCTTGAATTAAGGTTATTGGTTTTTTTAAATAAATGGAAAGCCTATTTTCATTGATACTGGTTTGAAAACTAAAAATGCCTTCATAGGTTCTCAGTAGTATTTTAATCAGGTCTTCCAATGGTGGATGAAGCGCTTCAAATTCCCTAAGTTCTTGGTTGTTGGTTGTAAACTGAACTTGGGTTGGTAAAAATATCTTTTCTGAAAAACTACAATGCCCTTCCTGTTCTAAAATCTTTAAAACGGCAGTTACTAAATGAGGGTCTAACTGAAAATTGCTACAAAAATTACTAAGGTCAAAATCAAAATATTGCCCCTCGCCCAAGCCAACAGGAAGTTGCAAGTAATTGGCCAGTTCTTGGTACACTTTTCTAATGCTAGCAATAGGTGGGTACCTCTTGTCTGGCATGGATTCTAATGCAAGAAGGTCTTCAGTTTGGTACAATAAAATGGCATAGGATTTTTGCCCGTCTCTACCCGCTCTTCCTGCTTCCTGGTAATAGTTTTCCAAGCATTCAGGTGCGTCATAATGGACTACAGTTCTTACATCTGGTTTGTCAATACCCAATCCAAATGCATTGGTGCAAGCCATGATTCGAGTTCTATTATTAATCCAGTCATCTTGCTTTTTGCTACGTTCTTCTGCGTCCAAACCTGCGTGATAAAAATCTGCTTCAATTCCTTGTAAGCCTAATAAGTAAGCAATATTTTTTGTCTGTTTTCTGCTATTGCAATAGACAATTCCAGACCCTGTTACTTTTTGCAAGATCTCTACCAGTTTGGCAATTTTGCTATCTACTTTAAATACACTGTAAGAGAGATTTGGTTTATTAAAAGACTGGTGAAATACTTCTGCTATACTCATTTCTAGCTTGGCCAAAATATCCTTTTGAACAATGGGCGTAGCCGATGCTGTAAGGGCTATTAAGGGAACACCGGGTAGTGATTCTCTAATAGTAGCAATGCGTAAATAGGTTGGTCTAAAATCATAGCCCCATTGTGAAACGCAGTGCGCTTCATCAATAGCCAATAAACTCACATGCATCAAGGCTAGGTATTCTTTAAAAACCTTTGTCTCTAATCTTTCAGGTGAGAGGTATAAAAATTTATAATCGCCATGAACCGCATTTTGTAAAACCATTTTCACTTCATGATAATTCATGCCACTGTGAATAGTAGCTGCAGGAATTCCTTTATTGGTCAGGTTTTCAGCCTGATCTTTCATCAATGCAATTAATGGGCTTACCACAATACATACACCCTCTAGTAACATGGCAGGTACTTGAAAGCAGATGGATTTACCACCTCCTGTAGGCAATAAAGCTAGGACGTCTTTTTTTGCAAGTACCGTTTGGATAATAGATTCCTGCGTAGGTCTGAATTGGTTATGACCCCAATACTTTTGCAGGATTTGCAAAGGGGATACCTGCATCTAACTTACTTTTTTATAGTTCAGACGGATACTGTTAATGGCCAAAACCACATCGCTCAAGCCCATTACCAAGGCGCCAAAACCGGGGCTCAAATAACCCAATGCGGCAACTGGTATGGCAACAATATTGTAGATAAATGCCCAGAACAAGTTCTCTTGAATGGTCCTATATGTATGCTTACCCAAACCCAATGCTAGAGGAAGATTTTTTAATCCATGGTTCATCAAAACCACTTGCGCAGTTTGCATGGCAATATGAGAAGCATCGCTCAATGAAATCCCTACCGTTGCTTTTGCAAGGGCAGGAGCGTCATTGATACCATCGCCAACCATGGCAGTAGGTTCGTGTTTATTAAAATTAGCAATGGCTTCTAATTTTTGTTCGGGGCTTTGTTCTGCCAACCATTCGTCAATATGTAATGTATTGGCCACCTGTTCGCATTTGGCTTTACCATCGCCACTGAGCAAAATGGTTCTGATGCCTGCCGAGCGCAATTGCTCTATCACCTGTGCTGCTTCTGGTCTAATTTCATCTACCACATCAATCCATCCCAAGAGTTCAGCGTTTCTAGTGATGTATACGTTATGACTATGGTCATGGTGAATATTAGAAATGCCTTTAAAGGATACTGCTTGATATTCATTACCTGATTTATCAATAGCGCGCATACCCAAACCCTTGATTTCTTCTACCTTGGCCCAGCGGATATCGTCTTTTACCTTCCAGGTTTTACTGATACTTTTTGCAATAGGATGGTTAGAATATTTTTCAAGTGAAAAAGCAATTCTCTTAAACTGGGATTCGTCATTATCGGCAATATTTTCAATTGCTTTAAAATTTGCCACAGTAAATTGACCCGTTGTTAAAGTACCTGTTTTATCAAAGACAACTTGTTTGATCTGTTTAAAAATTTCAAGGCTTTTGGCGTTTTTAAACAAGACCCCATTGCGTGCGGCCCTTCCCAAACCAACTGCAATGGCAGCAGGAGTAGCAAGCCCCATGGCACAGGGGCAAGAAATGACTAGTACTGCAATGCCTCTTAACAAACTTTCAGAGAATGGGAGGTCTCCAATAAAATAGTTTCCAAGAATTGTTAGTAAGGCAAGACTAATAACTGCAGGAACAAAAATGGCACTGATTCTATCGGCTAGTTGTTGAATGGGTGGCTTCTCTGTTTGTGCCGCTTTGACAAGTTTTAAAATATTGGCCAATACCGTATTTTCTCCTACAGCTGTGATATACGCTTTTAAGGTTCCAGAAGACACAACTGATCCACCAATAAGCATATCGTGCATTTTCTTTTCAACGGGTGTACTTTCTCCTGTAATAATGGACTCGTCTACAGAAGCGTCTCCCCACAAGACTTTGCAATCCATGGGCACGGCTTCTCCATTGCCAATCAATACCAGGTCACCCACTTTTAATGCACCAGTTTCTACCGGAAAAACATGTTCTTGGTGTTGGTCATCATAAGCAATCATATTGGCCATTTGCTTTTTAGAAACCACCAATTTTTTAAGTGCTGTTTGTGTAGTTTCTACTGACTTGTCTTCCATCCAATTGCCAAGGAATACTAAGGTTAGAATGGTGGCAGCAGTCTCATAAAACATGTAATTAGCCGCCTCCCCAATAATGGTACCATATAAACTATAGCCAAATGCAGCAATAGCACCAATAGCAATCAACACATTCATGTTGGGGATGCCTTTCATTAAACTATGCCAAGCACTTCTTCCAAAAAAATCCATCCCCACAATAAATACTGGAATGGTAAGACCCAATTGTACAAAGGGATTCATCAAAAAATGAATATGCACTCCGGGTATCATGTGCAACAGCAATGGAGCTGTAAAAACAATACAGAATAAGAATCTTTGAAAATGATTTTGGAATAGTTTCTTTGGTTTTTGTTGATCCGTTTCTTCTCCGGTAATTACATGATAACCCAATCCTTCAATACCCTTGGCCAATGCTTTTTTATCTGTTCCTTCAATAGTTTCAAAGCTTAAGTCACCTCCCATGAAATTAATTTGCACTTCATGCATGCCCTTGCCAGTTAGATATTTGTTTACTGTAAGCGCACAATTGGTACAACTCATACCTTCTACCTTCCAATTCACTTTTTCCATGCTGGGTTGTTTTTCTGCTGATGTCATAGTTGCAAAGGTACTGTAACTGCAAGGGGTCTGCTTTCGAATCAGGATGAATATTTTTACATCATGGTGTCAAATTCTTTGTATTTATCTTTGAATCATGGATGCAATTTTTGAATTGGAACAAATTGGGGCGGTAGCCAAAGTGGCATGGAAGGAGGGCAAAAAACACAAGGTTTGGATTTTCCGTGCGCCCATGGGTACTGGCAAGACCAGTTTTATTCATGCATTGTGTCAAGAATTAGGTGTAGAAAACACGGTGAGTAGTCCTAGTTATGGTATTATTAATGAATACCTAAGCAGGGAAGCTGGAACCATCTATCATATGGATTGGTATAGGCTCAAAAGCGAGGAAGAAGCTATACAGGCTGGGGTAGAAGACGCTTTGGACTCTGGTAATCTATGTTTGATAGAATGGCCTGAAAAAGCAGAAGGACTCTTGCCAGAGAACTGTTTTGAATTGCATATGGAAGTCTTGGACCAGAAAATGCGACGTCTATACACCGAAAACGAGTAATTTTAAGTAGACCTATTAACCCGTTCATACAACCAATCTGACTTATGGCCACTTCAAAACCTTCCATCAGTGCTTCTTTTTTGTACGAAACCATGGAAGAAACCCTGGATGTGAAAGCCCCAGGAGAAAAACTGTTTATTGGATTGCCCAAAGAAATAGCTTTTCAGGAAAACCGAATTGCGCTTACACCTGATGCAGTGGGAGTATTGGTAGCCAATGGCAACCATGTAACTGTAGAACACAAGGCGGGAGAGGGTAGTAATTATACTGATAAAGATTATGCAGAAGCTGGTGCTAGAATTGTCTATGACAAGTCAGAAGTGTATCAAGCGCCTTTACTAGTAAAAAGTGCACCACCTGTAGAGGAAGACCTGCCCTTTTTGCAAATGAATCAAACCATTATTTCTCCCATACATTTATCCGCGCTCAAAAAACATCATATTGAACACATGATGTCTAAACGCATAACAGCACTCAGATTTGAAAATTTCAAAGACGATAGTGGTGCATATCCCATTGTGCGCAGTATGAGCGAAATTGCCGGAAGTGCGGTTATGTTGATTGCTGGTCAGTACCTTAGTAGTTTCAATAAAGGAAAGGGCGTTTTGTTAGGGGGTATTAGTGGTATTCCGCCTACTAAGGTTGTGATAGTTGGGGCAGGGATAGTAGGAGAATTTGCTACCAGAAATGCACTTGCCTTGGGCGCTTCTGTAAAAGTCTTTGATAATAATGTAACACGCCTCAAACAATTACAAAACAATTTGGGACAAAGAATTTGGACCTCTGTTTTGGAACCTAGAATTTTATCCAAGCAATTAAAAACTTGTGAAGTTGCGGTAGGAGCACTTAGCAATGAATATGGTAGGGCTCCTGTGGTGGTGAGTGAAGAAATGGTAGCAGCCATGCGACCAGGAAGCATTATCATAGACGTAGCCATTGACCGTGGTGGTTGTTTTGAAACCAGTGAACTCACCAGTCATGAGCATCCTACCTTTTTAAAACACGATGTAATCCATTACTGTGTACCCAATATTCCTAGTGGCTTTGCACGCACAGCTAGTCAAGCCATCAGTAATGTATTGATGCCATTGATTTTAGAAGTCAGTGATGAGGGCGGATTGGAAGAAATGGTTTGGCATAACTTCAACCTAAGAGAAGGCATTTATTTGTTTAAAGGTTCACTAACCGATATCTATATCAGTCAAAAATTCAACCTGAAATTTACAGATCTAAACTTACTCATTGCCTCTAGGCGATAGTTTACTTGATGCCCAATCCAGAAAATAATTGCTGGTATTCTGGGTTATTGGGGTTTACTTGCTTCAAATACATAACATGCGTTCTGGCTTTGTCTGGTCTACTGTTTTGTAGATATATATAGGCTATGGCGTAGTGTAATGATTCTTCTTGCGGAAATGATTTTAAGCCCTGTTCCAACGCCAATGCTGCCTTGTCGCCCTTGCCCATTTGTTGTAGGAGTAAGCCATAGTTATAATACAACCTACTATTCTGGCTATTTAATTGAATGGCTTTTTCAAAAGATATTGCCGCGTTGTTGTTGTCTTTAAGTTCATTGTATAATAGTCCAAGATTATACCAAGCCCTGTCATTTTTAGGATCTGTTTTAACGGCCAATTGTAATATTTGAATGGCGTCCTGGTTCTTACCCTGCAAATTATAAGTAACAGCCAAATTAAGTCTTGCAAGGTTGGCCAAGCTGTCTTTTTTCAAAGCCCTTAAATAGAATTTTTCTGCATTTGCAAATTCTCCAGCTCTTTGATAATGATCGGCAATACCAATATTTCCGTGTGCAAAATCGGCTTGATGCAACAAGTTTTTTTCCAATTCAGTTTTTGCAGATTGGTAAGCTGCTTGATACTCTTCAGGAACTTGAACGTTCTTACCCATGCTACCCACTAGATCAGCTGCAGCAATCCGAACAGCCCTTACTATATCTTTGAGCATAGCTGCAATAGCACCCAAATTCATATTGTTTTTGGGATAGGCTTGCAAACTTCTCAAAGTTTCATATCTAATTTGAGCATCGGGTGATTGCAAGGATTCCATTAAGACACTCATGCTATTTGGAAAGGCAGTGCCACCTAAGTAATTGATGGCAGTAGCTTTGATAATATTTGGAGTTGTACTGTCTTGTAATAAGCGAAGCAAATGTGGCTCGCTTTGATTGTTCAAACGGCTACCTGGAATCAGGTCTTCAACATAACTGTATTTTCTATTTGGTCCATACCATTTAGTCACAGCATCTGAGGCCCATTTGGCAGGTTTGTCTTGGTGGCAATTATTACAGGCATTGGGGGTACTGTATTGTACACTCATATCGGGTCTAGGTACCCTAAAACTATGGTCATGCCTACTGTCATTGCCCATATAGTTTTTTGCAGGTGCGTGGCAGTTGACACAAGCAGCACCAGCTGTGTTAATAGTATGAAAATGATGCGATGGTTCATCAAAGGTCTTGGCATGACATTGCAAACAAGTAAGGTTGCCAGGTAAAACCAATTTGCCAGAATGTGGATTATGGCAACTACTACATTGTACACCTCTGGCAAACATTTTACTTTGTAAAAAAGAGGCATAGTTATAATCTTCCTCGTTTACTTGCCCGTCGGCATGAAAACGCTCTGTATTTGGAACAGTGGGAATATGGTTGTCTAATAATTCACTACTGGCTATCTTATCCGCTGCCACATTGCTTTGCACAGCATGACAAGGAGCGCAAGCATTGATCTGGTCTAATTGTTTGGTGTTTTTAGCTAATAATAAGAGCGAGTTGGGTTGTTTATTTCCTGCTTGATAATCCTTGCCATTAATATATTTTACGTGTTGCTCTCCTGGTCCATGGCAGGCTTCACAGCTGACAGTGAGTAAGTCATAACTGGTTTGATAACTATCTTTTTCTAGGTCATAATTTTTCTTCAGATTGGTACTATGGCATTCAGCACACATGGTATTCCAATTCTGTGCATTCCCCGTCCAATGCAACCAATCTTTGTAATGAATTTGCTGACCCTTATATTGCTGAAACCATTTTTTATCACGGCTATCCCAACTCTGTCTAGTTACTTGCATTTTTCCATCTGGAAATTCAATCAAGTATTGTTGTAAAGGAAAATGTCCAAAAGTATATTTTACAGGATAGTCATGGTTGAGTCCATCTTCACCTTGGGTATTTAGAAAGTACTTACCATCTTTTTTAAAAAAACGAGAAGAAACACCATCAGCTTGCAGCGATGCATTATTGAAATTACCCAAAACGGCAGAATCCGTTGGTTCCTGCATGGCTTTAAAGTGATCCGATTGTTTCCAATCTGTATATTCTTTTGCGTGGCAACTCTGACATTTTTCAGCGCCAATATAGGCATTGGGTAAAGCTGCTAATGCAGTAGCGTCATTGTCAGAAGGTTTGCAATATTGCATGGTTCCTGCAAAAACAAGAACAAATAAAATGATACCAATTAAGGTTTTGATTTGCCTATTCAAAGCGTTGGTTTTGTAGTGGGCGATTATAGGGTTAAAAATAGCTTATAAATCTGAAAAACTGGTACTTGGTATTTGCTAACATTTAACCCAAACTGGGTTATGCTAATTAAATAATTTAAGTCCTTTTAAAATAACAGTAATTTAAGAGTGTTGAGGGTGGCTTTTTTTCTATCTTGACGGTCTTAAATTGCGCCATGATGAAAAAGCTTTTGCCATTCCTGTTTTGCATGTACTCCTATTGCATAGTTGTAGCTCAGACTAAGCCGCCTGAATTCAAGAAAGAAAATTTGATTGCTCAGGCTGTAAACGAGAAAGCAGCTGATTTTAAATTAAAGAACTTAGAAGGAAAAACAGTCAGCCTCTCAGCACTAAAAGGGAAAGTAGTAGTTTTAGATTTTTGGGCTACATGGTGTGGACCCTGTAAAGCGTCTTTTCCTGCTATGAAAGCGGCTGTTGAAAAATTCAAAGACAGTTCACACGTGGTCTTTCTTTTTATAGATACTTGGGAAACGCAGGAAACCGAAAAAGCTAGAAGAAAAGAAGTAACAGACTTTATTGCTGAAAATAAATACTCCTTTCAAATTTTAATGGATGAAAGGGTTAGAGGTAATCCCTATGAATACTTGGTAGGAATGAAATACAAGGCAGAGTTGATTCCGGCTAAAGTTGTTATAGGAAAAGACGGAAATATCAAGTTTAGGACTAAGGGATTTAATGGGAGTAAGGAATACCTTTTGGAAGAACTTTCAGCCATGATTGAGTATGCTAATAAATAAGTGAAAAGTGAAGAGTGAAGAGTGAAGAGAGGAGGAAAAAGTGGTGAGTGTAGAACTAAGAGTGAAGAATGGACTGAGAAAATCTATAAGTCTTGTAACAAAGAACCCTGACATGTCAGGGTTCTTTGTTTTATAGAATTTGATATTACTGCTTAAAGCGATTCCAATACAATATTGCGCCAGTGTACTTTAATACCACCGCCGTCATGTATTTGAAGGGCAATAAATCCTTCTCCCTTACCAATTTTCTCGTCTTTTAAATGAATCATTTCATGACCATTTAACCATGTGGTAACATCATCAGCTTGTACTTGAATACGCATGGTATTCCATTCACCCATTTTGAGCCATTGTTCGTCTTCTGGTTTGGGTTGTATTAGCCAACCCCTTCCATAAGATTCATATATGCCGCCACTATGAGATTTTGGAGGAGCAACTTCTACCTGCCATCCGTTGATTTTTACGCCTTCAATAGAAGACCTGAAAAACACACCGCTATTTCCATTAGCTTCTTGTTTGAATTCCAAAGTCAAATTGAAATTTTTGTATTTGCCATTGGTAGATAAATAGCCATATTGTTTGTCAGGGCCACTTTCACAAATCATTTCACCGTCTTGTACATACCATTTCTCTGTTCCATGAATGGTCCAATTGGAAAGGTCTTTGCCATTAAACAGTTTTACTTTCTGTGCTTGTGCAACTTGTAACAATAGTACAAGCGCAAAGAGTAAGCTTATTTTTTTCATATACATCATGTCAATTAAAAGTATTTGGTAACGCCTGGAATAGCAATTGGGTAAAATCCATCGGCCCCGGGCACAATGGGTGGTGTTGCATCCCATGCATAGGTTTTTGGATGAATATCAATACCAGAATTAATGGCTTTATCCCAGTCAATAACTTGTCCACTATAGGTTGCCATTCTGCCCAAAATGGAAGTCATGGTACTATAAGCACCATTCTCTGCATCGGCAAATTTGTACTCTCCTTTTGCAATGGATGCAAACAATTCATCGTGCTCTGTTTGATAGGGATTGTTCTCCGTTTTCTTATTGAATTGATATATGGTATTACCCTTGCTGTCTAAGATTCTTGCAGCACCTGCCATGATTTTTCCCTTTGTACCAATCAATAGTTCGTCTACTTTACTAGAAGTGCCTGGAATATGTCTGCACTGACTATTTAAAATAGAACCATCTGCATAATGGAATTCTACAAAGTGATGGTCAAAGATTTCTCCATGCTCTTTTCCTTTTCTTACCTGTCTACCACCCATACCCTGAGCCTTAACAGGATAGCCACCTTTGAACCAATTGATCACGTCAATATTATGGATATGTTGTTCATTGATATGATCACCGCAAAGCCAGTTAAAATAATACCAGTTACGCATTTGGTATTCCATTTCTGTTTGACCAGCTTTTCTAGGTCTTACCCATACGCCGTCATTGTTCCACCAGGCTTGCGCCGATGTTATGTCTCCAATCATTTCTTTGCGGCTAAACAATTCACGATAGGAATTCTGATAATGTCTTTGTAAGCCAACTACTACATTCAATTTCTTTTGCTTGGCAATAAGTGCGGTAGCCAACACTTTCTGAATACCTGCAGGATCTGTAGCTACAGGCTTTTCCATAAACACGTGTTTATTCTGACGAATGGCTTCTTCAAAATGAATAGGTCTAAAGCCTGGAGGTGTTGTCAGGATTACCACATCGGCTAGCGCGATGGCTTGTTTATAGCCATCAAAACCAGAAAACTTTCTTTCTTCAGGGACTTGTATATTTTTATCAAGGCCCTTTCCATCACTACTAGCTTCGGTCATTAGGTTTTTATAACAAGTATCTACATTGTCTCTGAAGGCATCGCACATAGCTACTAGTTGCACATTCTGTTTGCTTTGCAAAGCTTGCATGGCAGCACCAGTGCCACGTCCACCACAACCTACCAATGCCACTTTAATGGTATCACTGGCTCCTGAGAAAAAGTTGGCCCTTGTCAATAAAGGGCTGGCCATTAATCCACCAGCTACCAGCGAAGCGGATTTTACAAAATCCCTTCTTGAGGGATGGTTGGAAGCATCGTTCATGTTATGTGTTTTTATTTTCCTAGATAATTGATAAAAAACTGTTTTACTTCTGCTGCACTTGGTTGTTTAAGGGGTTGTATTATTCGGAAACCCACATTTTTGCCTTCCGTTAACCACCACTTACTTTTTGGAATTTGAGGATCTCGTTTATTCCAATTTGGGTCTGAATGAAATCTGGTTGCTACACGTAATTCTTCTGATCCTTCTTCAAAGGAACCACCTCTTAGTGCTTTTGGGTATTTTGCAGCTTTGGCAGGCATGATATTTTCAAGAGCATTATCTGTAAGTACTTTGTAACGTTCTGGCTCATAATGATCCAATGTCCATTCCATTAAATTACCCAGCATATCATACAAGCCCCAAGGATTAGGTTTTTTCAATCCTACTTTCTGATACTTCTCATCACTGTTATCCAAATACCAAGCATATTGATACAATAGTGAAGGGTCATTGCCAAAATAATAAGTGCTATTGGTTCCTGCTCTGCAAGCGTATTCCCATTCTGCTTCTGTGGGTAATCTAAAAAAAATCCCCGTTTTCTGGTAAAGCCATTTGCAATACATCAATGCCCCAAACTGGCTCATGCTGTTGGCAGGATAACCTCCTTCTTTACCCATTCCCCAAGTTAGGTCTACATATTGTGCACTAGGTCTTGTTATGGCGTCTAGGTCAACATTCTGGCTGGTTTGTTCATCTTTCAAAAACACATCAAACTCATCTCTAGTTACTTCATAAGCACCCATCCAAAATGCAGGAATCTGTACTTTTTTCTGTGGCCCTTCTGTTTTTTCACGATTTTTTTCTGTGGTGGGGCTCCCCAATAAAAAGTCCCCTGCAGGGATAGATTGCATTTTAAATGACAAGGAAGAACCTGGTATTTGTTGTATGCGAGAAGCTTGTTTTGTTGTAATATCCTGGGCTTGCAATAGAAGCATAATGGAGCAGGAGCAAGCAGTTAAAAGCAATTGTTTCACCTTAAAAATTTTGGAGACAGTAAGTTAGCCCTTTTTCCAGAATTGGTCAAATCCCTTGCTTTTGTATGTCTTCATTTTTCCATTTTCTATGGTGGTAATTAATAGAAAAGCATTTTGCTTTTCTGCCGTGGCCAAAGCGGTTCTAGTGGGCAAAATGCTACAAGCGGTGGCCAACCAGTCAGCGCTTGCGCCATCAGTTGCAATTACAGTAACATTGCGTTGAAAGGTAACCCCATAGCCAGTTTGGGGATTGGTGATATGCGCATATTTTTTGCCCTGGTGTAAGAAGTATTGGTATACATCACCAGAAGTGGCTACGGACATATTCTTTAATAATAGTTTTTTGTCTAATAACTCATCGGCCTCTTCTGGAGCATTCACACCCACTACCCATCCCTTTGCTTGAAGGGGTGCTTCACCCATGGCAATATCGCCACCAGCATCAACTAATGAGGAACTAATACCCAGTAATTTTAGTCTTTGGACAATTTTCGCAGCTATAAAACCCTTGGCAATGCCACCAAGGTCTAAACGCATTCCTTTTTTAGCCAATAACACGGTCTGATTTTTTTGATCAATGACTAGTTGATTAAATCCCACCAAAGATTTTGCGGCAGTGACTGTTGCTGAATCTGGAAAGCGCTTTGTTTTTCTTGCATTTCTCCACAGAAGGCTTAATGGCCCCATGGTAATGTCAAAACTATATTGGCTTTGCTGATAAGCTTCTTGGCTTTTTAATAGTATTTCTAGGAGTCCTTTAGATACTGGTATTGCCCCCTTGCCTGCTTGCGCACTTAAACGGCTTAATTCACTATTGCTATCATAATCGCTATAGATTTGAACCAAGGAATCTACCAAATCAAAAGCTGTTTTGGCTATTTGGGATGCATGTATGGAGTCTGTATCAACAAATACTAAGTTGAGGGGAGATCCCATTTTAGTACTGCTAAAATGGTATTTTTTGGGCTGAGCAGAAAGGGGAATAAGATTGAAAAACTGGGAAACAATAAAAATAAAAAAAACGTACAGACGCATGGTATTGTTTGTATTGTTAAATTTAGTGATAAATCAACATCATGGAACGCAGGAAATTCATGCAACAAAGTTTATTGGCTGGCGGGGCCTTGGTAAGTTCTGCTACTGGTCTAGCTGCTTCAGCTAAAAGCAGTTTTGAAGAAGACGCCAAACCCTTTAAATGTAATTATGGTTTCCATAATGGGATGTTTAAAAACCATGCAGGCCCTGATTTTATTGATCAGATCAAGTTTGGGCATAGCATGGGTTTTAGGTCTATTGAAGACAATGGGATGATGGGGCGTAAACCAGAAGAACAGTCTAAAATTGGAGAGACCTTGTCTAACTTGGGTATGGATATGGGTGTATTTGTGATTGAGTATGATAAATGGCCGCTGCAGATTTCTATGACTTCTGGAAAGAAAGAATGGAGAGACAAATTTGTTCAATATTGTAAGGATGCAGTAGAAGTTGCCAAACGTTGCAATGCCAAATGGATGACCGTTGTGCCGGGAAACTATGAACGCAAACTTACTGAGCATATGCAAATGGCCAATGTCATTGATATGTTGCGTGCCGGAACAGAAGTGCTTGAAAAACATGGGTTGGTCATGGTTTTGGAACCATTAAGTGATACCCCAGAACTCTTCCTGCGTAGAAGTGATCAGACCTATGCTATTTGTAGGGCTATTAATTCTCCTTCTTGTAAGATTCTCTATGATATGTATCATATGCAACGTAATGAAGGAGACATTATCAAACATATTGAACAGACCTGGGATGAGATTGGCTATTTTCAAATTGGCGATAACCCTGGAAGAAAAGAACCTGGCACTGGAGAAATGAATTATCAAAATATCTTCAAATACATTTACAACAAGGGTTACAAGGGTGTCTATGGCATGGAGCATGGTAATGCTCAGCCAGGCAAAGAAGGCGAATTGGCTTTAATTAACGCCTATCGCGCAGCAGATAGTTTCTAAGATCAGATTTCATATTGAAGTAGTATTAAACCACAATGGTTGGATATAGATTTTTTTAACCCTAAACTAGCACCCACATGCAACTAAAGATTGAAAACCTTTCTAAGACCTATAGTAATGGCGTAAAGGCACTCAATAATGTTTCTCTCACCATTAATCAAGGAATGTTTGGGTTATTAGGCCCAAATGGTGCTGGAAAATCCTCTTTGATGAGAACCATTTCAACATTGCAAGAAGCTGATCAAGGAAGTATCTATTTGGATGATTTGGATGTGTTGAAAGAGAAAGAATCGGTTAGAAGACTGTTGGGTTATCTTCCACAAGACTTTGGTGTGTATCCAAAAATTAATGCTGAGGAGATGCTTTCCCATATTGCCAGTTTAAAAGGTATAAATGGGAGTGAAAGAAAGGATTCAGTTGGGGCCCTTTTACAGCGGGTCAATTTGTACAAGGATAGAAAGAAAAATCTAGGTACCTACTCAGGTGGTATGAAACAAAGATTTGGTATTGCGCAGGCGCTGTTGGGAAATCCTAAGTTAATTATTGTAGACGAACCTACAGCTGGATTGGATCCAGCAGAACGCAATAGATTTTATAATCTGTTAAGTGAGATTGGAGATAATACTATTGTTATTCTTTCCACGCATATAGTAGAAGATGTTAGAACGCTTTGTACTGACTTTGCCATCATTTGCCAAGGTGAATTATTGAGACATGACAATCCTGAGGAAGCCGTTGAAGAATTGAATTGCAAGATCTACGTAAAAAGCGTTGATAAATCAGATATAGAGCAAATCAGAAACCAAGAACAAGTGATTTCTGTTCAAATGAAAAGTGGAAGATTGAGCGTGAGAATTTTTAATGACAGCACACCAACAGAAGGGTTTATGCCTGTTGCTCCCATTCTGGAAGACGTTTACTTTCATCAGATTTCTGGTAAAGTAGATGTGGTAACCATTTAATTCAATCCAAAACTATTCATTATGTTTCTGCAAATATTTTTATTTGAGTTACGATATCGTGCTAAGAGGCCAGCCACCTATTTGTATTTTTTCCTATTTTTTTTGATAGGTTTTTTGTCTATGGCAACTGGCTCTACACCTGCATCTGAAAAAGTTTTTCATAATGCTCCCTGGGTAATGGCTAGTGCTAATATTACTTTTAGCATGTTAATGATGCTGGTATGTTCAGCAGTTATGGGAGTGCCTTTATACCGCGACATTGAACATCAAACTAGGCAGTATTTGTTTAGTTATCCCATTACTAAATTTGGCTATTTCTGGGGTAGATTCATTGGTTCTTTTGTAGTAGTTCTGGTGATAGGTTCTGCATTTAATTGGGGATCAATTGCAGGAACAAGTATTGGACCAATCATGGGATGGGTACCGGCAGAAAGGATTGGAAGTTTTGGTTTGTGGAATTATTTTCAACCCTATTTCTATTTTGCTTTTGGAAATATGTTGTTGGCCTCAACTATCTTTTTTTCATTGGTGGCCATTACTAGAAATGTAAAAGTGGTATATAGTGCAAGCATCTTATTATTAATTGGGTACTTATTAGCCTCTTTTTTAGTAACAGATAGTGAGAAAAGAAATCTAGTAAAATTACTAGACCCCTTTATGTTAAACACTTTCAATTTAGAAACAAGGTATTTTACACCCGTTGAAAAGAATACATTGCTTTTGCCATTTACCAAAACCATTGCTTATAATAGATTAATCTGGTTAGGCATTTCCTTTATTATTACAGCAATTGCCTACTTTAAATTTAGTTTCTTTCAATTTTTATCAGCTGATATAGAGAAAACAAAAAAAACTACTACAGGGGAAGATTCACAAGTTGATAGACAAATCAAAAAGTTGCATCCAAACTTTGGTAATGGTTATACAAAACGCATTTGGTGGCAACTGACAAAAATTGAATTTTTCAATATTATTAGAGATAATTATTTCAGGGCCATTTTAATGGGAGGATTGATATTCTTGATCCTTGATTTTTGGATTGGCAATACGCTTTACGGTGTTAAGGATAGACCCATCACTATCTTCTTAATGGACTATAAAGGATATGACTACATAGTGTTCATCTTTATTATATTATTGTTTTATTCTGGGGAGACCATACATCGTGAAAAAACTACCAAGTTTAATATTATCAACGATGCCATGCCTGTACCCAATGCTGTTTTTTTCTTTTCAAAATTAAGTAGCATGTTGGGGATTGCTTTTATTTTAGCAAGCATTCCAATTGTTGCAGGGGTATTAATACAGTTGTTAAAAGGATATACCAATTTTGAATTATTGATTTATCTAGAAGAAATGTATTTGCTTACATTTCCTTCTTTTATACAAATGATTTTGCTATCATTTGCTGTTCACTTGATGGTGAATAATAAGTTTGGTGGTCATGGCGTTGGGATGCTTATTTGGGTAGTTATGTTTATTTTAAGATCCTATGCCAACTTTGATTATAACCTGCTTTTCTATTTTTACACACCAGCCTATCGTTGGAGTGATATGAATGGGATTGGCCATTTTATAGCACCACAGTTTTGGTTCAATTTGTATTGGATCTGTCTTGGAGCTTTATTATTGACCATTTCTTATTTATTTATTGAACGTGGTATTGCAGGTAGTTTTTCCGAAAGATGTAAGGTTGCCATGCAACGATTCACTGGTATTCCAAGAGTATTAATTGTGCTATTTTTTATGGGTTGGATTGGTTCCGGTGCTTATTGTTATTATAATGTGAGTTATTTAAATAGCTATAGTACTTCAACGGAAGTGAAAAAAGCTGCTGTTAAATATGAAAAGGAATTAAAAAAGTTTGAACAAATAGCACAACCCAAGATGACCAATGTGGTTTTGTTTGCAGACATTTTTCCAGAAGAAAGAAAAGTGGTCATTCGTTCCTTGGTATCCATTAAAAATAAAACAGAAAACGCCATTGATTCACTTCATATTGAAATGCCAGACCAGGTTAAATATGACTTATTGTATAATGGGAAGCCCCTTAATTATAGGAATCCTCTTTGGGTAAACCAACCAATATTTAGTTTTCTAAAAAAAGGTAAAGACACCGTTAATTATCGCATTTATGCACTTCCAGCAAGTCTTAAGCCAGGAGATACCGCTTTATTGGAAATTCACGCGGTAACCCAGTATAAAGGATTTGTAAATAGTGGATTTACCAGAGAAATATTAGCTAATGGTACATTTTACAGTGACGTTTTACCAAGCTTTGGCTATAATGCGCAAAGGGAATTAAACAGTGATGAAGACAGGAAGAAATATGGATTACCTATTAAAACGGATGAATTCCCTGTTCAGTCTGATCCAGTTGGTAAAAGAACCTTATTGTTTAATGACGACGCAGATTTGATTCATTTTGAAGCAACTGTGAGCACATCTAAAGACCAAATAGCCGTTGCTCCTGGATACTTGCAAAAAACATGGGAAACAAATGGAAGAAAATATTTCCATTATATTCAAGACTCTCCCATTGATGCTTTTGCTACTATTGTATCTGCACGATATGATGTTTTAAGAGATTCCGTAAAACTCAGTAATGGAAAAAATGTCAACATTGAGCTATTTCATCACCCAACACATAAATACAATCTAGATAGATTTCTGGCTGCGTATAAAGACGGGTTAGAATTTTTCTCTTCTGCCTATGGCGATTTTCAATTTAGACAAATGCGTTTATTGGAATTTCCGCGCTATGCAGGTTTTGCTCAAAGTTTTCCGAACACAGTTCCATTTGCAGAAAGTTTTGGTTGGGTTGCCGATTTTAGCAAACCCGATGCGTTTGATTATGTTTATTATGTAACTGCTCATGAATTGGCCCATCAATGGTGGGGGCACCAAGTGGTACCCAATAAAACAAGGGGGAGCAATTTAATCAGTGAATCATTAGCAGAGTATACAGCATTGGTTTTGTCTGAAAGAAAATATGGAAGGGACAATATGAAGCGCTTTCTGAAAGATGAGTTAGACGGTTATTTAACTGGAAGAGCTAGGGAAAGTAAAAAGGAGAATACCTTTATTAACTGTAATAGATCCTACGAATGGTATCAAAAAGGCAGTTTGATTCTATATGGTTTAAGGGACTTGATTGGAGATAAAGCATTAAACAATGCACTTCATGCTTTTAGAGACAGTTTTGCTTTAAAAGAAAATCCTCCATTTGCAGGAAGCGATGATTTGTATTCCTTTATACAAAAAAGTACACCAGACTCTTTCAAATATTACTTAGTTGATACTTGGGAGAAGATTACTTTGTATGATAATAAATTCTTGAAGGCAACCGCTAAAAAACTGTCCAAGGATGAATATGAGGTAACGCTAAATATTAGCACTAATAAGTTTTATGCAGATAGTTCTGGAAAGGAAACCCTGACTAAAATGAATGACTATATAGACATTGGAATTTTTGCTGAAGAATCAGTAGACAAAAATGGAAGAAAACAAACCAATCCGCTTTTACTTCAAAAAGTAAAAATGATGGCAGGTGCTAAAACCTATCTGTTTAAGGTTAAAGGAATACCAGTTAAAGCAGGTATTGATCCTTACAATAAATTAATTGATAGAATTCCGGATGATAATACCGGAGATGTAGATCTTAATTAAAAAAGGCCGTCCAATTTGGACGGCCTTTTTTTTGAATTATTTTGCAGGAGCTATCGCCTTGCGTAAAAATGCCCATTGTCTCAAACAATCCCGGGCTTCTACTGCTGGATAACCCAATACTTTTTTGCCATCTTCCACATCATTGATCACACCAGACATACCGCCAATTAATACCCCATTTCCAACGGTTACATGATCGGAAACACAAACGCCTCCTCCAATAATTACGCCATCGCCAATGGTAACTGAACCAGCCAGTCCACTACTTCCCGCCATTAAACAGAACTTGCCTGTTTTGCTATTATGACCTATTTGAACCAGGTTATCTAATTTGGTGCCGTCACCAATAATGGTAGAAGAAAATTTAGCTCTATCAATACAAGTGCTTGATCCTACTTCTACATAATTACCCAAGACCACATTACCAATATGAGGAATTTTAACCAAGCCTCTTCCATCGTCACTAGGTCTGAATCCAAAACCGTCTGAACCAATACTGGCATTGGCATGGATAATACAATGATGTCCAACAACACATCTTTCTCTAATCACTGCCCCAGGCCATATTGTGGTATGATCACCAATATTGCAATGGTCTAGAATAGTTGTATTGGGATAGAGGGTTACGTCTTTTCCCATAATACAATATGCACCAACATAGGCACCAGCCCCAGCTCTAAATCCCTTTCCAATAATGGCTGTATGATGTATTACTGCTGTTGGGTGAATGTCTTCATCAAAAGCAGGGGATTCAGGAACATACATCTCTAATAACTTGGCCATAGCCAGGTCTGCATTCTTCACCTTAATCAAGGCCCTATTCTCACCAGGTTCTAATTCAAATTCTTGGTTCACAATGGCAGCACAGGCTTTGGAGCCCTCCCATAGTTTTAGGTACTTTTTATTGCCAATAAAACTTATATGGTTGCTCTGCGCCATTTCTAATTGCTCAGGCCCAATAATGGCTGTATTGGTATAACCAACAATTGTTCCCTGTAAAACTTCATTGATGGCTTCTATGGTAAAGGTTTTCATGTCAAGCATTTTTTAAAGCTACAGAATTGTAGCTTTTCTAACAAAACAGCTAATATTTTATAAAAAACGCAAATAGGTTTTCTCTGGGTGATTCATTTTGTAGGTGGAATACCATTTGCAAAGGGGATACATGATTAAAATGACCAAGAGCCAAACTAGGTATACAATACCCAATGGCCAGCCCGATTCAGTGGCAGGTCTACCAAATTGAAGATTTCCAAAGGGTAAATCCTTCCATTGATATCCTTGTGAGAATAACATGCCAAACATGATGGGATGAATAATATACCAATGGATGATATAAAAGAACAAAGGCACTTTGCCATAAACCATTAAAAATTGCGAAGCAATATTCTGAATCCCTTCTGTAAAGCTTAATAAGAAAAACAATCCACTAAGGGTCATTAAGCTATATAACAAAGAAGGAGGATACTTACTTGTATTTAGAAATGATAAAATGGTTTTGACAAGAGTATCTTGTTTTGCCCATGGCGATGGGTCACCATAAATATTGATGAATCTAATTAGAATAAAGCCTATCAATGCAGTAATACCATATTGCAAGAATCTTCTTTTTCTAGCACCAGATTCCAATTCAAATAGGCTTCCCAATCCAAAACCCAATAATAAAATTCCTAGCCATGGGATTAGGGGATAACCTATAAAAAATGTCAAGTGTTCAGATAAAGGAAACATGGAAGGAACAAATAATGGAGAGGCTATCTTAATCCAAATACTTTGACTTCCTTGAAATAACCATTCAAGCAAATTGTGGATACTGATAATACCAATGCCAATAGTTGTTATGGTTTTTGGAGATAAAGAAAGCAGGGCCGCCAAAATTATCATGCCAAAACCAATTGCTGCAATCACCTGAAAAAACAGCATTTGAAAATGGATATCAAACCAGATTCCAAAACTGATAACAGTAAATTCTAATAATACCAACCACAACCCTCTTTTGATTAAAAAGTTTCTAGCTGCGGAAAGGTTATTTGTTTTTTTAAACGAGAGATAGGCCGAACTGCCAGCTAGAAAAACAAAAGAAGGGGCACAAAAATGGGTAATCCATCTAGTAAAAAATAAGATAGGTGTAGTAGTATTTAAATCGGTTGGATTTTGAGTAATGGCTGTTGAATGCAGAAGGTCTCTGCAATGGTCTAATGCCATGATTAAAATGACTAGCCCACGGGCGATATCAATGGTTTGAATTCTTTTCATTGGATTTTATTCAATAATAAGAGAATGATATTTACTGTCTTTCATCCTAAGATAAACCAATAATGAAATAAAAATGCAGGCAGTTACGTACCAATAAAACCAGGTTTCATGCCCAATGTTTTTTGCATACAGTGCCAACCATTCTGCTGTGCCCCCAAATATAGCCACCGTTAAAGAGTAGGGTAGTCCTACACCAAGTGCCCTAACTTCTGCTGGAAAAAGTTCTGCTTTAACTACGGCATTAATAGAAGTATAGCCACTTACAATTAACAAGGAACAAATCATTAAAAGAAATATAAAACTCAGGTTCGTAGCTTGGCTTAAACCAATCATTATTGGAACCGTGCAAATAGTGCCAAGAATTCCAAACCCTATCAATAAAGGCTTTCTGCCAACTTGATCTGAAACCCAACCAAAGATGGGTTGTAGACAAGCAAAAATGAATAATGAGCAGAACGATAAAAGAGTAGCATCATCCTTACTTAGTTTGACCGTATTGATCAAGAATTTTTGCATGTAGGTAGTGTATGTATAGAAGGCAATAGTGCCACCCAAGGTTAAACCCACAACGGTTGCAATGGCTTTGGGATGTTTTAGCAGTGCTTTTAATCCGCCTTTTTTATGTTGCTCAATAGTTGCTTTTTCAAATGCATCCGTTTCATGTAAACTACTGCGTAAATAAAATGCAATCAATGATAAAATCGCACCTATTGCAAAAGGAATCCGCCATCCCCAAGCAGCCAATTCTTCGGCTGAAAGAAATACTCTTTGAAGCAATACTTGTAAACCAAGAGCTAATAATTGCCCCCCAATTAATGTTACATATTGAAAGCTGGAGTAGAATCCCCTGTTTTTTTCTAAAGCAACTTCACTTAAATAAGTAGCTGAGATGCCGTATTCACCGCCCACACTGAGTCCTTGTAGCAATCGCGCAAGCAAGAGTAATATTGGGGCCAATAAACCAATTTGCTCATAGCTTGGTAAACAGGCAATCAGCAAAGAACCAAATGACATGAGCAAAACAGAAATGGTCATGGCTTTTTTACGGCCCTTACTATCTGCAATATTGCCAAACAACCATCCCCCCAAGGGCCGCATCAAAAAACCAACGGCAAAGATTCCTGCTGTATTCAGTAATTGTGCAGTTGGATTACTATTTGGAAAAAAGTGTTTTGCAAAATAAATGGAAAAAGCCGCATACGCATACCAGTCATACCATTCTACTAAGTTGCCCACGGAACCACCAAGAATGGATTGAATGCGCCAACTTTTTTGTTGCTTTAATGCTGGTTTCATGGTTCTTGTTGAATCAGATCTTTTTGAACTGGGGAATAATCTTTTTTCAATTGGCCATTGATTTTAATATCATCAAAATAACACTTGATACCTGTTGCATTCATCATGTTATCCGTATTCTGGATATGGAAATGTATATGCGCTTCGCTGGAAGAACCAGAATTTCCACATTGACCCAATAATTGTCCTCTTGAAATTTTATCTCCTGTTTTTACTTTAATGGTATGGTATTTAAAATGCGCAAAAAACAGAAATTCTCCGTTTGCCGTTTTTAAGATGACCGTATTACCAGGTACATACATTGGATTGAGTTCACCTGGAATATTATCTTGAATACCATCTACTACAACCGCCACTGTAGCATCACAAGGTGCGTATAGCTCCACTCCAAATGCATAATAGTCTTCATTTGTCTTGCCATTGGTCTTGTATGATTTTCCATTTGGGCCCTTCATAACAATATCAAATGCATTTTTCTGTGCCCTTGATTCAACATGGTAATTTTGAGATTTGGTATCACCACCCCAAATTACAGTCCATTCTCCCTTTGCTGGAAACTGTAATTTGCTGGTATTGCGTTCTGGGGCAATTGGTAGGTCATTGACAAAATCTATAATTTGAAATCCACTAATTAATGATTGATTGTCTATAGCAATATTCAAGGCCATGACCTTTTTTTCAAATTGGGTTTTATAAGAGGCAAAACTCCCCATGACATATTTATAAAACTCCCTTTTTTTTATTTTTCCATATTGCTCATGAATACCATCTAGAAAGGATTTAGTTTCATTAAAGGTTAATCTGGCTTTCATAATACTGGCAAATTGCGCATAAATAGAATCGTATGCTTTTGCATTATACCAAAGCTCAAAACGGGCACTAACAATTTTTACTGCTTCTTTTTCTTGTTGTGCATGAGTAGCAGAAACTAATAAAGAAATGCATGCACAAAGTAGTAGGATTTTTTTCATAGTACTATGCTTCTATCAGTGCTTTGATGGCTTTTAAAATAGGATTCCAACCTTCACCTCCATTGGAGGATTCTTCAAATCTTTTAGCACCTTCCGCTACTTTGTTATAATCACCCTGCGTAACAGTAAAAAGGGTGTAACCTTCTTTTTGTACCAGTTCATAACTCACTGTCAAGTAATTTTCTGGAATATCAGGGATGCTTCCATTGGGGTCAATGACCGTATAGCTCAACAATTGATTTGGAACAAGGTCTACAATATGACCTTTTACAAAGACCATTTTTTTACCCTCGTATTCTCCCTGCCACAACAACGCACTCCCAATTTCCCAATCAGAAATAGTTTCACAACCAAACATATATTGCTTGGTCATTTCAGGATTGGTTAATGCATCCCATACACTAGAAGCAGGTGCTTTAATTTCAATTTGGTTGACAATGTTTAATGGAATCATGTGATTATTGATTAGGGGATGTTTTTATTTTCCTGAAAATAACTCTTTGTAAACTAGTAACTGAATAACGGGTAACTGAATTTCCCTTTTTTATATTTTTATTAAAACAAGTGATTGATAATCAATAGGATAAATTTAATCCATCTTTAAGATGGCTTTAAGATGGCTTTAAGTTGGCCGAGGCATTTTTGCTATACAAACAACAACAAAATACACCAAAACAACTAAAAGTAAAAAAATGAAAAAGTTCAACACCATCAAATTAGCCCTGATTGCATTTACACTAGTTTTAGCAACTGCCTGCAGTAAAAACAGTACTGAAAATGCAATTATAAAACCTATTACAGAGCAGAACAATCAAACAGCAAGTATTCAGGGTAGGGTAGCATTAGTAGACCTAGATGGTAATAAATTATCTGATAACAGTGGTATTTTAATTAGTGCAAATAACGGTGCTTATACCACAACAACTGATCAAAGTGGTCAATTTTCTTTAAAAGCAATTCCATATGGTAAATACCAAATCAGCTATTCAAAACCAGGATATGGTTCAGGTTTATTTGCAGAAGTTAATCACCAAACAACCGCACAACAATTTAGCTTGATTGAAAAAACTGCCATGATGAATCAGGTTTCAAATATTCAAGTAACCAGTTTGCAAATCAAAGACATGAGCAACGAACCTGATATAGCTGGCTTGATTGAGCTTGGAATAGCAAGCGGTTCAGTAAGTATTAAACCTGTATTTTTCAATAACAATAATGAACAAAAAGCTTTTAGAATATTCTTCTCTGCAAGTAATCAAGTTGATGCTAAACAGTATCAAGCAGTAAGGAAAATTTTGGTAAGTGGTGTGAATGATAATCCCAACAATCATCTATTTACTACTACTGAACTTGAAAATATGGGATTCAAAAAAGGACAAACTATTTATGTAAAAGCCTTTGGCGATGGCAAAGTAGATGATCAATTTAGCCACC